>JANYIY010000021.1 GCA_025358615.1 Gammaproteobacteria bacterium
GCGTGATGCCGCGCGCCTGCAGGACATCGCAACGTATACGCTGCTCGGCGCCACCTGCATATTCGTCGTGCTCGGGATCAGCCGAGGCAGCACCGCCAACCTGCAACCGATGATCGCGCCCTCGGACTGGGGTTGGGGTTATGGCGGTGTTTTCGGCGCTCTCGCCGTGACCCCGTATTTCTTCGGCGGATTCAACACCATTCCCCAGGCCGTCGCAGAGCTCGAAGACCCGAAGGATCGCCGCCGAATCGCCGGCGTGCTCGCCGGCTGCATCCTCACCTCGCTGCTTTTTTACTGCGTGGTCCTGGTGACGGTTTCGATGGCCATGCCACGCCAGCAGCTCCTGGCGGCGGAACTCCCCGTCGCGGCGGCTTTTCGCACGGTGTTCCGCGCGGGCTGGATCGCCGATCTGGTGCTGGTGGCCGGCGTGTTGGGACTGATCGCGGTGTGGAATGCGTTGTTCTTCGCCGCGACGCGCGTTCTCTATGCACTGGGCCGCAGCCATCTGCTGCCCGCCTCTCTGGGCACTCTCGACGCGCAAGGCCGCGCGCCGCGGCGCGCCATCCTGTGCGTCACCGTCGCGAGCATGTCAGGCCTGTTTCTCGGCAAGGGCGTGCTTCTGCCGGTGGTCAACGTGACCTCGACGCTGTTTGCCGTCATGTACGCCATCGTCTGCTTCGGTGTGCTGCGGCATCGGCGCGCCGTCCCCAGTCCGGGGGCCTACCGGGTGCCGGGCGGAATCGGTCTGGTGCGTGCCGCCGCAATGTTCTCCCTGTACCTGATCGGCCTGTCATTGCTGCAACAGTACAAGGACGCGGGCAATCGGCTGCCGCCGGAATGGTGGCTGATGCTCGGCTGCGCCGTGTTCGGATGGATTGCGTGGCTTGCGACCGGGCCGTCGCGCCGCCGCCTGGGCGAAACGCAACGCCGGCGCATCATGTTCGAAGAAGGCCGACAATGACGCCGCTCGACTTGATGTGATCACAGGGGCATAATTTGATCACAGTTGACTATCTGGGAGTCCTGACTCATGGCTGACATCACCTGGCGCTATGCCGATACGTTCGAATACATGGATCACACGCGCGCAGGCTTTGGTCCGGCGATGATTTGCGTGGCGTGCAACGGCGGCATTCAAGGCAAAGAATCCCACAAAGCGTTGCCGGAAACAGCGGATGAAATTGCCGATTCGGTCGCGGCCGCCTATGAAGCCGGCGCGAGCATGGTGCACGTGCACGCACGCGATTCCCGCAACTTCACGCTGGGTGCACGCCGCGCCGATGAGTGGCACCAGGTCAACTCGAAGATCCGCGAGCGCTGCCCGGACATCATCATCAACAACACCACCGGCGGCGATCTTACAATGAGCATGGAGGAGCGGCTGTCGTGCCTGGACGCAGGACCAGATGTTGCCTCGCTGAATCTGACGCCGGACATGAGCCGCTTTACCATGAAAGCGCGACAGGCGCCGCTTCTGCATCCGCGCGAAGAAATGGAGGTTGACGTCTGCATTCCCTTCACCTACGGCATTGTCGAGCAATTCGCCGCCGAAATGCGTAAGCGCGGCATCAAGCCCGAAATGGAGACCTATCATAGCGGCGGCGCCTGGGTCATGCGGGATCTGATCGGGCGCAAGCTCGTCGAGCCGCCATATCTCATCCAGACCGTGATGGGCGCGCAGACGGCGAGCTATCCGACACCGGAGCACGTAATTCAGCTGCTGCGCGAGCTGCCGGACCGCAGCGTGTGGCTATGCTCGGGCATCGGCCCGTTTCAGCTCCCGTTGACGACGCTCGCGTTGCTGATGGGAGGACACGCCCGTGTCGGACTCGAAGACAATCTGTATTACGCACGCGGGCGGAAGTTCTCCGACAACGCGGAGGCGGTACGCCGGGTCGTGCGAATCGCGGGGGAACTGAACCGCGAGGTGGCGACTCCCGCGCAAGCGCGATCGCTGCTGGGCCTGTCGCCCAAGGCCAAAGGAACTCAATCGAATAGGAATTCCGCATGAATACCGCGCTCAAGCAACAATCGGCAATGGATGAGGCGCTGGCTGGCGCCGAATCGCGCTTCACCGCTGCCAACCCCAAAAGCCGTGCCCGGCATGAACGTGCCGCGGCTGTGCTTCCCGCTGGACACTCACGCCAAACTCTCTACTACCCGCCGTTCCCGCTGACCATCGCCGGCGGAAGGGGCTGCCGCATCGCCGACATCGATGGGCACGAATATTTGAATCTGGTGGGAGACTACGCCGCGGGGCTGTTCGGGCATCAATGCGAGCCGCTGCAGCGCGCCGCTTCCGAGGCGATGCAGGCGGGCATTTCGCTGAGCGGTCCGAACACCCGCGAAGTGGAGTTCGCCGAATACATTTCCAAGCGCATTCCGTCGATGGAGCAGCTCCGATTCTGCAATTCCGGCTCCGAAGCCTGTCTGTTCGCAACCCTGGTCGCGCGCCACGCCACGCGCCGTCCCAAGATTCTGGTATTCAACGGCTGCTATCACGGCGGCTTCATGATTTACGGCGCCGCGGACCCCGCGCTGAGCGTCCCCTTTGCCTTGATCAAGGCCGATTACAACGACGTCGATGGTACGCGCGCCATCTTGCGCGCCAATGCGCCCGACATAGCGGCTGTGCTGGTGGAGCCGGTGATGGGTTCCGGCGGCGCCATCCCAGGCACGCCGGAGTTCCTGAACATGCTCCGCCAGGAGACGCGCAAGCTCGGCGTTGTGCTGATCTTCGACGAAGTCATGACCTCACGTCTGGGGCCCGGGGGGGTTCAAGGCTTGCATGGCATCCGGCCCGACATGACGACGCTCGGCAAATTCTGGGGCGGCGGATTCGCCTTCGGCGCCTTCGGCGGCTCACGCGAGCTGATGCGCCATCTCGACGTGCGCGGCGGCGGCGTTTTGTCGCAGGCAGGCACCTTCAACAACAACGTCATCACCATGGCAGCCGGTCTCGTGGGAGCGCGCGATGTGTACTCGCCCGACGCCTGTGTGCGGCTGAATGCCCTGGGCGACCAGTTGCGTGAGCAGCTAAATGAACTCGGCCGCTCGCTCAACGTTGGGTTCCAGGCGACCGGCATCGGCGGCGTCATGAACACCCAGTGGAGCAGCGGACCCATCACCGAGCCGAGTGTCGTACTGCCCGTGAGTGCGACGCCCCGCCGGCTGTTCCAGCTGGAGATGATCGAGCGCGGCTATTATGTGTCCCAGCGCGGCATGATCAATCTGTCGCTGCCGATGCAGGCAGGCGATATGGACGGCTTCGTGGCCGCGGTGCGCGACTATCTGACCCGGCACGCGGTGCACCTTCGCACATGATCGAGGCGCCGAAGCTCAGCGGCAACATTGGATATCTGCAGTTCCTGTCGCTGGGCTTCGGCACGATGATCGGCTCGGCCTGGGTCATCCTGCTCGGCAACTGGCTGGGTGAAGCGGGGCCCGGCGGCGCGTTGTTGGGATTCGCAAGCGGCGCGCTCGTCGTCATGACCATCGGCGCGTGCTACGCTGAACTCACCGCGCTGCTCCCCGAAGCCGGCAGCGAGTTCATCTACGCGCATCGCGTCTACGGCCGCGGCGTCGCGTTCACGGTTGGCTGGTTCCTGATTCTGTATCTGATCAGCGTGACCGTCTTTGAAGCCATTGCACTGGCCTGGATTGCCGAAATGCTGGTTCCGGCATGGAAATCGGCGGCGCTGTATTCGGCCTTTGACAGCTCGATCACAACGGAAATGCTGCTCGTCGGCATCGGCGCGGCGCTCGCCATTTTTTCGTTGAATTTCATCGGAACGCAGGTGGCGGTGATATCGCACAGCATTTTGACGTACGGATTCCTGTTGGTGGTGCTGTGCATTCTGGGCGCGCTGTTCGCGCACGGTCGCGCTGAAAACCTGCATCCGCTATTTGCGACCACCAACGGCAAGCCCTGGTGGTGGGGTACGGGCGGCATCTTCGCCTTCTGTGCCTATGCACTGAACGGCTTCCAGGCGATTCCCCAGGCCATTGAAGAGCGCTCCGGCCGGACCAACCTGCGCAGCATCGGCATCGTCATCATCGCCTCGATCGCCGCTGCGGCCGTATTCTATTGCCTAGTGGTCGTGGCCGCGAGCGTCGCGACGCCGTGGCGCACGCTGGTCGCAGCGCCGTTGCCCATGATCGCCGCGGCGGGGACGCTGCCGCATGGCGATACTTTCGTGCTCATACTGCTGATCGCGACCGCCGTGTCGCTGGTCAAGGCTTGGAACGGTGTGTTCATGATGGCGGTCCGACTCACCGTGGCCATGGCCCGTGCGGGCTACATTCCTCCAGCCTTGGCGCGCCTGCAGCCACGTCTGGGCTCTCCCGCCGCGGCATTGACCTTCGTCACAGCGCTGAACATCGGCGGCATTTTCCTCGGCAAAGCCGCGATCGAGCCAATCACGGACATGTGCGCCATGGTGCTGACCCTGACGTATGTCATGTGTTGCCTGACCGTGCTGCGCCTGCGCTCCCGCAGTGGCGCTGAACCTTTCCGCCTGCCGGGAGGCAGCGCTTTCGCGTGGATCGGACTGTGCGGCTCGGTGGCGATGACGGTGGTTGCATTCCTCGCGCCCTTTTGGCAACGCGGCGGGGTGCCGCTCGAGTGGAAACTGCTCGGGGTCTGGGGAGTGGTCGGATGCGCGGTATGGCTATCGACCGTGCGACATGCGGCGCAAATCAGCCCGACGTGATGGGCAGACTTTCCCAATACCCCGGAATCTTGTCCAGCACCGCCAGATCGCGGCGCATGGCATCCTCCGCCGCCTCCGGGTCGCGCGCCTGGAAAGCGGCCAGCAGCCGTTCATGATTGTCGAGTCCCACGCGCCGGGTATTTGCCGTCTTCGTCAGGAGCGATACTGTGCTGGCGACCAGCGGCGCCATGCGCAGCCAGAGCATCTGGATCAGCGGCACCAGCACCGGGTTGTCCGCGATCCGGTAAATCTCGAAATGAAATGCCATGTTCAGCGCCGTGAACGTGTGCAGATCACCGCCGGAAATGCTTTTCTCAATGCCGCTTTGCACCGCGCGCAGATGTTCGATCTGCACCAGCGTGATATTGCGCGCCGCCAGCGCCGCCGCCTTGCCCTCCAGTTGCTGCCGCAAATCGATGAGCTGCTCGACCTGCCGCCGGTTCAACGTGGGGACCCGCGCGGAGCGGTTGGGCAACCCCTCAAAAGCGCCCTCGGAGGTGAGCCGGCGCAGGGCTTCGCGCACCGGCATCTCGCCGATGGACAGTTCCTTGGCGAGAGATCGAAGCGTGATGACTTCGCCGGGCTGGAAATGACCGGCGAGCACTGCTTCCTTCAAAGTGGCGTAGGCGCGGCTGTGCGCGGCTTCGCCGGGCGCCTGGCGATCAGGCGCCGGAACCGTCAGGTAGCGCCGCGAGGTCTTCGCACGTGGCTTCTTTGCCGCCGCCACCCGCTTCAATTTGTTCTTAGCCATGTAAGCAGGATTCCAGTGGACATGATGTGGAGGCAAGCGTATGCCGTTGCACGCTCAAGGTGCAAGCATTTGGCGTCCGTTGTGGTGAATAGTTGTGATCAATACTTGTTGATATGATCATATTATGACGAACGAATTTCCGCACAGCGCCCGCGTGGTGATCATCGGTGGCGGCATCGGCGGCTGCAGCGCCGCCTACCACTTGGCAGCGATGGGCATGACCGATGTCGTGCTGCTCGAGCGATCCTCGCTCAGCTCCGGCACGACCTGGCATTCCACCGGCAACATGGAAACCTACCGCGCCGATCCTTTGATCTACGACATGGTGCGCTATGCCGTGGAGGCATATCCGCGGCTGGCCCGGGAGACCGGCAAGGAAATCGGCTGGCGCAACGTAGGACGCGTGCACTACACCGATTGCGAGGACCGCTGGGCGCTGATGCAAACATTGCCGGAACTCGGCCGGGCGCGTGGCATCGAATTGCATCTGCTGTCGCCGGATGAAGTCGGTGCGCGGCTGCCGATCATCGATACGGCTGAAGTCGTCGGCGGCATGTGGATTCCGAGCGATGCACGCGTGAATGCGACCGACGCGGTGCATGCCTTTGCCTCGGCCGCGCGCGCCGGTGGCGCCAGGATCTTTCAGGAAACACAGGTGACAGGCCTCGAGATGCTCGACGGCGCCATCTGCGGAGTCGCGACCACCTCGGGCCGTATCGACTGCGATACCGTGGTCCTGGCCGGCGGCCTGTGGTCGCGTGACCTCGCGAAGACCTGCGGCCTGCTGCTGCCGCTGTATGCACTCGAGCATCAATACATCATCACCAAGCCGAGCGGCATCCACCGTGATCTGCCGCTGTTCCTATCGTACGATGACCAGCTCTACGGCCGCGAGGAAGTCGGCGGTCTGATGATCGGCAGCCTGGACGATGATGCCATCGCTTTGCCGGCTGCGGCCTTGCCGCAGAATTTCTCCTTCGCACTGCTGAATGAACGTTGGGAGCAATTCGAGCCCTACATGGCCACCGCCATGAAGCGCTTTCCCGTGCTGCGCAATGTCCAGATCAAGATGCTTCTCAACGGTCCGGAGAGTTTTACGCCCGACGGCCAGATGCTGCTGGGTCCGGTACCGGGTGCAACCGGACTGTTCGCGGCCTGTGCATTCAACTCCAACGGCATTGCGCTAGCCCCCGCGGCCGGACGATTCATCGCCGAGTGGATCGTCGAAGGCGAGCCGAGTTCGGACGTTGCGCCGCTGGATGTGCGGCGATTCTCGCCGGTGCAGGCAGTTGAAGAGAACGTGTGCGCTCGCGCCGCCGAAATCCCGGGATTTCACTGCCGGATGCACGAACCCGGCAGCGATTACCGCACCGCACGCGATCTGCGCCACTCACCGCTGCACGCGCAATTTGGTGCGGCCGGTGCGCGGTTCGTCTCCGTCAACGGCTGGGAGCGCCCGCTGTGGTGCGGGCAGGAGGAGGGCGCCAACTTCGTAGGTTCGGTCGCCGAGGAGTTTCGCGCCGCCACCGAGCGCGTGTTGGTGGTCGATCGCTGCGCCGACGTGAAATTGCTGACCGCCGCGCCGGATGAGATGCAGGCCGCTTTGCAGCTCCGACATCTGAGCGGGCCGCACGATGAAATCGAAGCGCTGGTGCGCGAAATACCCTGGTCGGGCGGGTACCAGCTGCTGACGGCCTCGCCTGATCAGGAATCACGGGTGGTCGAGTGGCTGCGGCGTGCCTCCAGCGCTCCGCCGCACGCCGTGACGGCGGCCATGGACCAAACCACAGCGTTGGTCATGGTCGAGTTGCATGGTCCCGCGCGCGCGGCGCTGCTGTCGGAATTGCTGACCACCTATGGCCCCGGCTTGAAGACGTTCCAAGACATGGTCAACGACTCCACTCTGCTACTGGCGCCGAGCGCCGAAGCGGACGAGTTGTGGCAGAAGCTGCTTGGCGTGGGCGGCCGCTTTGGTATGCGGGCGGGCGGTTACCAGGCACAGGAGGCGTTACGGATTTTGCGCGGAATCCCCGGCTTCGGCTTCGAAGCGACGCCGGCACGCCAAGCGCATGAAGTCGGATGCGGCGTTGGCCGCGCGCCAGCGTCGCGCCAGATTCCGCGCACTCATGCGCCGCGCAAGCTTGCCGCTTTTGAAAGTCCGATGCCCTATCAGGAATTTGGCTCTCGCGAAGTGGTGATTTGTCGAGGCGCAGTGGTCGGGGAATTGACCTCCAGGGTTCGGTTGTCCGGATGGCCGGGTACGCTCGCCCTGGGTCTGCTCGACCCGCAACGCTGGCAACCCGGCATGGGTGTCGCGGAGCTTGAAACCGTCGCCGGCGGCAAGCGCTGGCCTCTGGCCCTGCGCGAGACTGCCTGGACCACCGACCATGCAGCCAAAATCAACGCCCGCTGAGCCACCGCAAGATGCGCCGTTGGTACGCGCGATGGGATCCTGGGGCCTGGCTGCGTCCATCGTCAATATCACCATCGCCGGCAGCATCTTCATACTGCCCGGTACGCTAGGCGCCTCGATGGGCGCCGCGGCACCGCTGGCTTACCTGCTCGGCGCAGCGTTGTTCGTGCCCTTGGTCCTGAGTCTTGCGGCGGTGGGCAGCCGCGTCGTCACCAGCGGCGGTCCCTATATCTATGTCGAAACGGCGTTCGGACGCTTTCCCGGGTTCCTGATCGCCGCTCTGTTGTGGATATCCTCCGTCTCCGGCAGCGGCGGGATCGCGGCCGCACTCGCAGATCAGTTCGCCCATGCCATTCCTGCGTTGACAGCCCCGCTGTTGCGTACGCTGCTGTTGCTCACCGTCTATGGGTCCTTGGTTCTGGTCAATGCACTCGGCGTGCGCGCCGGTGCGCGTGCCAATGCGCTGCTCGCCGCCGCCAAGGTGCTGCCGCTGCTGGCCATCGCAGCGCTCGGCTTTCGGTACGCGCACGCACAGAATTTCCCGATCACCCAATGGCCTAATTCGCGTGCATTGGGTACCGCCATGATACTCATCGTGTTCGCGTACTCCGGCATGGAGACTGCGCTTGCCCCCTCGGGGGAGATGCGCGACAACGCCAAGGTCGTTCCGACAGCCGTGTTGATGGGCGTCGGATTCATCGTCGCGCTCTACATCGCGATCCAAGCGGTATGCCAGGGCGTGCTGGGTCATGATCTTGTCGGACATCTCGCGCCGGTGACTGCCGTTGCGGAAAGAATTCTCCCGGGCGGCGGCGTAGTGGTGGTCATCACCGCTGCAATCGCGCTGTTCGGCTGTCTGCAAGGGGATTTGCTCGGCACCTCGCGGCTTCTATATGCGATGGCCCGCGACGGCCTGCTGCCGCGGCCTCTCGCACGGGTCACGCCGCATAGCCGCGTTCCCATGGTCGCCATCGTCACGCACGGCTGCGCCGCGTTAGCCGTGGCGATCGGCGGGAGTTTCAACGCGCTGGCCCTGGTTTCCGGTGGCGCGTTCTGCTTCGTCTACATGGGCTGCGCCGCCGCCGCCTGGCGGCTGCAGAGCATAGGTTTTAGCCAAACGTCCGCGCCATTGATGCTCCCCGGCGGCGCATTGATCCCCGGCGCCGGCATCATCGGATTCATGTCGATATTGGCCACTCTGCAACGCGGAGAATGGATCGCCATTGGTACTGCGATCGCCGGGATCTGCGTACTGTATGCAATCGCGGGGCGTCAAGGAAGCCGCACATTATGACTACAGAAATCGCGCGCATTCGCCTGGCAGCGACGGGGGGCGACGAGATGCGCCCAGGGGGTGATCAAGTGGCAGTCGCCGATGTTTATGCAGGTGATGCAGGCACGCAGCGCCTTGACGAGGGCGTTCGAATTCTCTTCTTGTTCGTCATTGAAGCAGATCCAGACCCCGACGTGTTCGCGCGCGTGGCAATGATCTTCAATCTTGCGAACGTGGCCCCATGCAGCGCCCGATTTCAACGGCGGTCGGAGGGCAACGTGACTATTGAAGTCGCCGTGCCGCTGCTGGGCGGCGCCCAAGCCGATTTGATCCGCCGCAAATTGGAGCAGCTCACGTGCACGCTGTCAGTGTCGCTAAGTGAGGCCGGCCCGATCGCCCGCCCAACGTAACTTGGCTCCTACAATCGCCTTCGTAGTCAAACTGGACCGTGGCACGCCATCGTGAACGCACCGTGTGTTGGCCGCCGAGGACACTGACATCGGATCAGGTGTTCACGATGACATCGGTGAGGGACGTATTCCCGCTGTACCGTGCTCGGATCCGCAGCCGACGCGGAGGGCCGGTGTCGCGAGCAGCGAGCGGCCCTACTGGCCCGTGGACAGAACTCGCTTGGAATTATGTTCGGATAATGACAGTTATCCGGACTTATAGAGTAGACTATTTTGATGGGAACTGACAATCAGCTGGCTAAATCGGCGCCGACAGCGCTTGCGGTGGTCGCCGCCTCAACCCTACCCACGCCGGCCGAGAAGGTCCGCGCCTGGTGGCGCAAGGCCCGCCGCGTGTACCCCGAAGCCACCCTACGAGCCTGGCGCTTCGACTGGACCGCGTTCCTCGCGTTCTGCCGGCCACGGCAATTGTCGCCGCTACCCGCATCGCCCTCCACCGTCGCCGCGTTCATTGAGACCTGCGCCGATGGCGGCAAAAAGCCGGCTACAGTCCGCCGGTATCTCGCGACCATCGCCTGTGCGCATCGCGCCGCGAAGCTCTTGAACCCCAATGACGATGAAGACGTCAAAATGGCCCTCAAGGGTCTTTACAATAAATCGCCGGTGCGTCAGCGGCAAGCGAAAGCGTTGGGGTGGCACCAAATAAAGCGGTTCTTGATCACCGCGGGGGTGGGGATTCGGGCGGATCGGGAGCGCGCGCTCTTGTGCGTAGGGTATGACACGATGGCGCGGCGCAGCGAGCTCGTGGCGCTCGATGTGGAGGATTTTAGTTTCTTGAGCGATGGCAGCGGCCGGGTGTTGATTCGGCGCTCGAAGACCGACCAGGCGGGGGAGGGGAGCGTCGCGTATTTGTCGCCGGATACGGTGGAGTATTTGAAAATCTGGTTGAGGGTGTCGCTGATCACACGAGGAGCCGTGTTTCGGCGGCTGATCGGACACGGCCGCATTGGAGCGCGATTGCAAGTGGATTCGATCGCGCAGACGTTCAAGCGGGTGGCTGAGTTTGTGGGGATGACGGAAGACGAAAGGAAGCAAGTCAGCGGGCATTCGATTCGGGTTGGGGCGACGCAGGATATGTTGGCGCTCAACATTGATCTGGCGTCGGTGATGCAGGCGGGGCGGTGGAAGACGACGGCGATGCCGATGCGATATGGAGAGGAAGTTCAGGCGGGACGGGGTGGGATGGCGAGGGCGGCGAAGGCGCAGGGGAGGGTTTAATGGGATCACGAAGCGGCAGCGCCGCCGAACGCTGAGCCCAATGGACCCCTTGGCTGATAAACTAGCTCGTAAAATCTTGTTGCGAATCGGATTGAAATCATGGGCCCATTGGATCAGGAAGCGATGAAGCGACTCGCGGGCAAATACATCTGGTGGAAGACGCCGGATGAGGCTGTCGCGATGCCGGAGCGCGTGGTTGCGCAAGTCATGAACATTGGCGACTACGACGATGTTCAGGCGCTCGCGCACCAAGTGGGCGATGAATACCTGCGCGACGTTTTGGATCATGCCGAGATCGGGCAGTTTAACGAGCGCTCGTGGGTCTACTGGCACTACAGATTGGGGCTGGCCGCGCCGGGACGGGTTCCTCCATTGCCCGCCCGGAGATTTGCTTGACCCAATACTTCAAGCCGCGCATGGACATCCTGCCGGTCGCGCAGCAACGTCTCTGGCCGGAACTACATCCCTCGATCCAGCTCGGCTTGGTGCTCTACGGCGGCACCGCCATCGCGTTACGACTCGGACATCGCCCCTCTGTCGATTTCGATTTCTTTACCGACAAGCCGCTTGACCAGGCCGTGCTGCAATCCGCTTTCCCATTCTTGCAGCGGTCCACGGTATTACAAGACGAACCCAATGCATACACTGTACTCGTCCCGTGCGGGACAACGCAGGATCAGCATCTCAAGGTGTCATTCTTCGGCACAATTGGATTTGGGCGGATTGGCGAGCCGGAAATTACCGATGACGGCACGTTGCAGGTGGCGACGCTGGATGACTTGATGGCGACAAAGGTTAAAGTCATTCTTCAGCGCATCGAGGCAAAGGACTACCGCGACATCGCAGCGATGGTGAAAGCCGGGGTCAGTCTCTCAAAGGGACTGTCGGCGGCACGCGAAATGTACGGCCATTCATTCCAGCCGAGCGAGAGCTTGAAGGCGATGGTGTACTTCGAGGGTGGTGATCTGCTTACTCTCACGCAGAGTGAGAAGGAGGCGCTGATCGCCGCAGCCAGTGCAGTGCGCGATCTGCCGACTGTGGAAATCGTATCGCGTGAGTTGGCCTTGGCGTCGCCAGAGCCAGGTCAGATGACGACAGTACTCACCAATTCAACCCTTAATTGAGGATACCGTCAACGAGGGGTAGGACGCGATTAGTGAGACAAGGACATCGTTAATCGGACACGACATCAGGCGGGGTGCTGATTGAGTCAGCCTGAAAGATGAAAGCGATGAGCATGGAACTTACCGAAGACGGCTCGCTTCTCGAGGACGGCCGAGTTGTCTACTGGCGCGCGTAGGCCAGTAATCGTAAGCGTGTGGCCGAGCTTTCGGTTCTGGTGCATCCAAGGGCATAGGGTAGACTTGCGATCGTTTGCCCGAGGTGCTGA
>JANYIY010000056.1 GCA_025358615.1 Gammaproteobacteria bacterium
TTTCCTTCATCACCCCCACCGTGATTGCCGGCGACAAGAGCCTGGTGGGCGTCATTGCGCATGAATTGGCGCACTCCTGGTCTGGAAATCTGGTCAGCAATGCGACCTGGCGCGATGTGTGGTTAAACGAGGGGTTCACGGATTATTTGGAGAGCCGCATCATGAATGCGGTATACGGGGAGCAGCGCGCCTCCATGGAGGCGGTGCTCGGCCTCGATGCCCTGCGCGACGATCTGGCGAAGCTTGAGGCCGGCGATCAGGTGCTGGCCATCGACCTGCGGGATCGCGATCCGGACCTCGCGTTCAGCGCCGTACCCTACGAAAAAGGCCGACTGTTCCTGCGCTATCTGGACGCGAAATTCGGCCATGAGCGCTTCGAGGTTTTTCTACGCGGCTATTTCGAACGCTTCGCGTTCCAGAGCATCACCACCGAACGGTTCACCGACTATCTCGCACAGAATCTGCTCGAGCGTTTTCCGGGAATCGTCAGCCGCGAACAAGTGCTTGCGTGGGAACATGATCCGGGCATTCCGCAGGATGCCGTGCTACCGCTCTCGAGTGCTTTTCAGCCGGTCGATGCGGCGCGCAGCGCCTGGCTTGCAGGGCAGCTTTCGAGCAAGAAGTTCGGCTCGGATTGGGTCACGCAGCAATGGCTGTACTTTCTGGACAAGATGCCCGCGACTTTAAGCACCCGGCAACTGGCCGATCTGGACCAGGCCTATGGATTCACCCACAGCCAGAATGCACTGCTGGAGCGCAGCTGGCTCGAGCTTGTGATCCGCAATAATTATCAGCCGGGTTTCGCGCGGCTCGAGGAGTACCTGAAAGCCATCGGCCGGCGTCTGCTGATCGAGCCCCTGTACACCGATCTGATGAAGACGCCGTCCGGCAGCGAATTTGCCAAACGGGTGTACGCCAAGGCGCGGCCCAGCTATCACCCGAATACGGTGAAGTCGGTCGATGCCATCGTCACTCCCCTCGCCTCGGAGGCGGCGGAATGATAAGCGAATGGCTGAAAGTGATGATGGAGGAAATTTCCAGCAAGAAGGCCGAGGCGCAGCGCGGATGCGCCGAAGAGAAAATGCGGTCGGAGGAAAGAGCCCGCTTGAGCGAGAACGCAGCAGCCACGGAGAACGCAGCCGCCGCAGAAAAAGCGTCGGCGCCGCCGAACTCCGGCACAGATCGTGCGCAGGGATGATTCCTCTCAAGGATGATTCGCCATCCGAATTGAAGCCGTTTGTGACGATCTCATTGATCGTCGGCTGCGTCATCGTGTTTCTGTGGCAGCGTTCGCTGGATGCGGCCTCGAGCCGTCAGGCGGTCGATGCGCTCGGTGCCATTCCTGCGGTACTGCTGACGGAGGCACGGCTGCCGCGTGATTTGCAATGGCTGCCGCGCTTTGCAGCGCCGCTCACCTCCATGTTCCTGCACGGCGGCTGGATGCACCTGCTGGGCAATATGCTGTTCCTGTGGATCTACGGCGACAATGTCGAGGACGCCATGGGGCACTGGCGCTTCCTCGGGTTCTACCTGCTGTGCGGCATCGCAGCCGTATTTGCGCAGGCGTTGTCCGATCCGCATTCGCCGTATCCCATCATCGGGGCCAGCGGCGCCATCTCCGGAGTACTCGGCGCGTACCTGCTGTTATTTCCCCGCGCCCGGGTGTTGACTCTGGTGCTGCTGCCGTTCTTCTTCACGACCTTGCGCATGCCCGCCGTGCTGCTGCTGCTATTGTGGTTCGCCGTGCAATTGGTAAGCGACTTGAGCGGGCACGGCGCCGGCGTCGCATTTCGTGCGCACATCGGCGGTTTCCTGACCGGCATGCTGCTGGTGTACGCTTTCAAGCGGCGCCCACTGCATGCGTTGTGATACAATCATAAGCTTGCGCCCGAGAGAATGAAATTGGTCACGCCGAACAACTTAGGGCTCCAGGTCGAGGAAGAACTCGGCCCTGATCACGCAATTACGCGTTTAGGCACGGCGCGTACCGCATTCGTAGGCCGTACGCTGCGTGGTCCGGTCAATCGATCGATACTCATCACGACGTTCACCGAGTTCCAGCACGTGTTTGGCGGACTGTGGCAGCCCAGCCCATTAGGCTATGCCGTCGAACAGTTCTTCGACAATGGCGGCCGTGAAGCGCTGATCGTGCGGGTGGTGAATGGCGCCCGATCCGCAACCCTCACTTTGCGCGCGGGCGAGGGCGAGCTGCGCTTACGGGCGGTGCGGCCCGGCACTCGGGAGTTTCTACGCGCCAGTGTCGACTACGACAATATCGCTGTGCAGGACACCGCTGAATTCAATCTCGCGGTGCAGCGGGTGCGAGTGCAGGGCACCGCCCAGGTCGAGGATCAGGAAATATTTCGCGCGCTATCGCTGCGGCCCACGGCCGACAATTTCCTGGCGCGCGCCATCGCGGATTCGGCGCTGATTGAATTGGCGAGTGAGATTCCGGCACAGCGGCCCGATCGAACCGTGGATGTAGCGAGCGGCCTGTCGACCGGGTATGTGAACTCCAACACCGACGGCGATGACGGCGCGCCGCTCACCGACTATGATTTGATCGGCCGGGCGTCCGATCGCACCGGGCTGTTTGCCCTCGAGTCCGCGGATTATTTCAATTTCCTGTGCATTCCACCGCTGGCGCGCGAGCAGGACGTGGGCCCAAGCACGCTGCTGGTGGGTGCCCGCTTCTGCAAGGAGCGGCGCGCGCTGCTGATCGTCGATCCGCCGTCCAAGTGGCTGACGGCAGACGACGCACTGCAGGGCATGCACGATTGGAATCTCGCCAATGAAAATGCACTGATGTATTTCCCGCGCGTGCTGGCTCACGACAAGCTGCGAGGCCATTTCGAGTCGTTCGCGCCCTGCGGCGCGGTCGCGGGCATGCTGGCGCGTTGCGACGAGGCATCGCCGGTGTGGACGCCGGCGAAAAACGAAGAGGCCGTGCTGCGTCCGGGGTATCGGCCGACCTGCCTGGTGAGCGAGGATCGCCGCCTGCGGCTGGCGGCCTTGGGGGTCAACACCATCCAAGCCGTACGCTCGGCGCGCATCGGCGTCGGTGCACGAACGCTGGCCGCGGGTGCCGCCGCCAGCGCCGATTGGCAGTTCCTGGCGACGCGCCGGCTGGCGCTGTTCATCGTCAACAGCATCGAGCGCGGTACTCGCTGGGTCGCGATGGCGCAGCCGCATGTGGAAGTCGCGGAGATGGTGGCGTCGCAGGTGCGTACCTTCTTCGAGGCGCTGTACGAGGCACAGGCTTTCGGCGCGCGGCGCATGCAGGATGCGTTTTTCGTGATCTGCGATCAGCGCAGCGAATTTCATCTGGTGATCGGTTTCGCCGCCACCCGCAGGCCGGGGTTTCACAGCTTCCGCATCCTGCACTCCCCAACCGGCAGCAAGGTCGCACCCGTCAGCCTGAATCGCTTGAGTGCCGGTCAATACAGCCCGGCGGAACTCGAGTGGGTGGACAGTCTCGCCCGCAGCCTGGCTGAGTAAGCCGCTGAAGCGTTGTGGCCGCGAGTCGCCTCGCCAGCTCCGCCGCCAGAGAGTTGCGCGGTGCACTGCGCTCTGACGGGGCCGGCAGGCGCGGAATGGCCGGCAGCTCCTCAAGCGCCTGGCACGCGTAATCGTAACCTGCCTGAATCGCACGATCGAAGGCGCGCCAATTGAGCAGATCGACATTGGCAAGCGGCGGCTTGAGCAGCACATGTGCGAGCTCGCGTTGCGCCGCCGCGCTCGATGCAGTGGTGACCATGCCCGCATGCATGAGGATCTGAAAAATATTGATGCGCCGCCGGCTCGACCCCAAGGCGAGCCGATCCGCGCCGACGTCGCTGCCGATCACGAAGCCGGGTGCGTGGGTTTGCATGATATCGACCGGCAAATTGTTGATGGCGGCGCCGTCGACCAACACGTCATCGCCGCGGTACACCGGCGGCATGACTCCGGGAATCGCGACCGATGCGCGCAACGCGTCGGACAGGCGGCCGTCGCGGTGCTCGAGTGCGCGCCCGGTGGTGAGATTGGCGCTGACGCAAAAAAACGGCTGCCGTAAATCCTCGATCAGCGTCTCCCCGTACTCGCGCTGCAGCAGGCGCGAGACTTTGCGGCCCCGGGTGAGAGCCACGAAGGGAAAGGTGTAATCATTCACCGGATTGGTGTCGACGAAGCTGCGGCGATAGCGCATGCGCATTTCCTCATCGCTCCATCCCATCGCGACGCCGGCGGCGATGATGGAGCCGATGCTCGAGCCGCCGACGAAGTCGATGGGCACACGCGCCTCGCGCAGTGCGCGAATGATCCCCAGATGAGCAAAGCCGCGCGCACCGCCGCCCGACAACACCAAGCCAACCCCGCGGCGAGTCAGCAGCCGGGCCAGCCTGCCGAGATCCGCGCCGTCGACGATGTGGTGGTGCAGAGCGGCCGGCGAATTTCGCAGCCAACGGGTGGCGTTGCCCGCTTCGATACAGTCATCGTGCAGTAGGGCGAGTTCGAGGCGTGCGCCGCGGGCCAGCGC
>JANYIY010000077.1 GCA_025358615.1 Gammaproteobacteria bacterium
ATATTTGGGTCGAAGATGATGTCCTGCGGCGCGAACCCCAGCCGCTGCGTGAGCAGCGCATAGGCACGCTCGCAAATAGTCACCTTGCGCTGCAGGGTGTCGGCCTGCCCCCGCTCATCGAAGGCCATGACGACCACCGCCGCGCCATAACGCATGCACAGCCGCGCCTGGCCGAGGAACGCCTCCTCGCCTTCTTTGAGGCTGATGGAATTGACGATGGGTTTGCCCTGCACGCACTTCAGTCCCGCCTCGATCACCGACCACTTGGAGGAATCGATCATGATGGGAACGCGCGCGATGTCGGGTTCGCCGGCAATCAGGCTCAAGAATTTGGCCATGGCTGCGGGCGAGTCCAGCATGCCCTCGTCCATGTTCACATCGATGATCTGTGCGCCATTGGCCACCTGCTGCCGGGCAATGTCGACCGCGGCGGCATAGTCGCCGGCCTCGATGAGCTTGCGGAATTTGGCCGAGCCCGTCACATTGGTGCGCTCACCCACATTGACGAACAGGCTGGCGGCATCGATGGTCAGGGGTTCGAGGCCGCTCAAGCGGCAGGCCGACGCGATGCTCGGCAGCGGGCGCGTAGGCACGCCGGCAACTGCGCGTACCACCGCGCGAATATGTGCGGGCGTAGTGCCGCAGCAGCCACCCACCATGTTGATGAAGCCGCTGGTCGCGAACTCGCCCAAGATGGCGGCCGTATGCTGCGGTGTTTCATCGTATTCGCCGAAGGCATTCGGCAGACCCGCATTCGGATAGGCGCACACATAGGTGTCGGCGATGCGCGCCAGTTCCTCGATGTAGGGCCGCAGTTGCTTGCCGCCGAGCGCACAGTTGAGCCCAACGACAGCGGGCCGCGCATGCCGTATGGAATTCCAGAACGCCTCGGTGGTTTGGCCCGACAAGGTGCGCCCCGAGGCGTCGCTGATGGTGCCGGAGACGATAATGGGCAGGTCGATTTGCGCCTCATCCAGCACACCCCGTACCGCGAACAGCGCCGCTTTGGCATTCAGCGTGTCGAATACGGTCTCGATCAGAATGATGTCGACTCCGCCCTCGATGAGTGCGCCTACGGCCTGGGCGTAGCTCGACACCAATTCATCGAAGCTGATGTTGCGGAAGCCCGGATCGTTGACGTCGGGGGACAGCGATGCGGTACGGCTGGTGGGGCCAAGCGCGCCGGCGACGAAGCGCTGCTTGCCGGACTCGAGCGTCACTTCATCCGCCACCCGCCGCGCCAGGCGCGCGGCGCTCAGATTGAGTTCGCCCACCAAGGATTGCATGGCGTAATCCGCCTGCGATACCGCAGTGGAATTAAACGTATTGGTGGATATCACATCCGCACCCGCCAGCAGGTACTCGCGATGGATGTCGGCGATAATTTCCGGTTGCGTGATCGACAGCAGGTCATTGTTGCCGCGCAGATCGCTGCGCCAGGCCGCGAACCGCTCACCCCGGAATTGCTGCTCGTTCAAGGCATGACCTTGGATCATCGTGCCCATGGCGCCGTCGAGGATGACCAGGCGCTGCCGCAGCAGCGCCAGAAAAGCCTGACCGCGGGGGCTTTGCATCAGGCCACCTGCGCTTCAATCAGACGCGGCCGCAGGCCCAGTGCATGGCAAATGGCATAGGTGAGTTCGGCACGATTGAGCGTATAGAAATGAAACTCATCGACGCCATGCATGCGCAACCGCTGCACCTGTTCAATCGCCACGTTCGCGGCGATCATGCGGCGCGTGTCCGGATCATCATCCAATCCGTCGAAGCGCTGCCGCAGCCACGGCGGCACGGCTGTGCCGCAGCGCTCGGCGAAACGCAGCATCTGAGGAAAGCGCGTGATGGGCAGTATCCCCGGCACGAGCGCAACGCGAATGCCGGCGGCCGCGCAGCGATCGCGGTAGCGCAGAAACACGTCCGTGTCGAAAAAAAACTGCGTGATGGCACGCCCGGCGCCCGCATCGACTTTGCGTTGCAAATTCGCAAGATCGGCGTCGACGCCGCCGGATTCCGGATGTCCTTCAGGATACGCCGCCACCGACAAATCGAATTTTCCGACCGTGTGAAGTCCCGCTACCAAATCGGCGGCGTAGGCGAAGCCGCCGTCGTGGGCACTGTAGCGCCCGTGCGCAGCCGGCGCATCACCGCGCAAGGCCACCATATGACGCACCCCCTGCTGCCAGTAGTCCTGCGCTTGTCGCAAGACTTCACTGCGCGTGGCACCCACGCAAGTCAGGTGCGGCGCCACGGTAAGATTGGTCTCACGCAGAATTCGCAGCACGCACTCGTGCGTTCGCGACCGTGTC
>JANYIY010000107.1 GCA_025358615.1 Gammaproteobacteria bacterium
GTGGCCGCGGTCTAAACGCCGACTGGGCGTTGAACCGTTAGGCGGCGGGTGTTCCAACCGCCGAGCGGTTCGGCTCCGTCGTCCGCGCTCAGTCGTCCATTAGAAAGCTGCGCAGCTGCTCGCTACGGCTGGGGTGCCGCAGCTTGCGCAGCGCCTTAGCCTCTATCTGCCGGATCCGCTCGCGCGTCACGTCGAACTGCTTGCCGACTTCCTCGAGGGTATGGTCGGTATTCATGTCGATGCCGAATCGCATTCTCAACACTTTCGCTTCGCGCGGCGTCAACTGGGCGAGCACCGAGTGCGTGGTTTCGCGCAGCGATTCCGTGGTGGCCGAGTCGATGGGCGAAGATACCGAGGTGTCCTCGATGAAGTCGCCCAAGTGCGAATCTTCGTCGTCGCCGATCGGCGTCTCCATGGAGATGGGCTCCTTGGCGATCTTGAGCACCTTGCGCACCTTGTCTTCGGGCATTTCCATGCGTACGGCAAGCTCCTCGGGCGTGGGCTCGCGGCCCATCTCCTGCAGCATCTGCCGCGAGATTCGATTCAGCTTGTTGATCGTTTCGATCATATGCACGGGAATACGGATGGTGCGGGCCTGATCCGCAATGGAGCGGGTGATGGCCTGGCGTATCCACCAGGTCGCATAGGTCGAGAATTTGTAACCGCGCCGGTACTCGAATTTGTCGACCGCTTTCATCAACCCGATGTTGCCCTCCTGGATCAGATCCAGGAACTGCAAGCCGCGATTGGTGTATTTCTTGGCAATCGAAATCACGAGGCGCAGGTTGGCTTCGACCATTTCCTTCTTCGCGCGCCGCGCCTTCGCTTCGCCGATGGACACTTCGCGATTGATTTCCTTGATTTCGCTGATCAGCACGTGGAACAGGCCTTCGAGATCCTTCAGCTTGTTCTGGCGGCGCTCCACTTCGTCCTTGAACTTCGCGAGCGGCGCCGAATAGCGCTTCTTGGCCTTGATGTGCTTGTCGAGCCAGCGGGTGCTGGTTTCGTTCTTCGGAAAAGTCGAGATAAAGTCCTTGCGCGGCATGCCGGCCTGCTTGATGCAAAGGAACATGATTTCCTTTTCGAGCAGGCGTACTTCAGTGACGTGCTGGCGCAGGTTGTCGATCAATTGATCGAACATTTTGGGCGAAAGCTTCAGCTCCATCAACTCGCCGCAGATTTTCTTGCGGATCTTCAAGGTCTTGGGATCTTTCGAGCCCAGCTTATCAAGCGCGTTCAAGAACTGGTGATGGATCTTGGCGATCGAGCCAAAGCGCTTCGCAGCCTCTTCCGGATCGGGGCCGGTGTCGATGGCCTCTTCGTCCTCGTCGCCTTCCGTCTCTTCGTCGTCGTTCGCGGCTTCTTCGCGCTCCAGCGCCATCATTTTCGGATTTTGCGGCTGCGCAATTTCATCGGGTGCATTCGGATCGACGAAGCCCACGATGACGTCGACCAGACGCATCTGGCCGGCCTTGACGGTTTCGTAATGCCGCAGCAGCAAATCGTACGTGCCCGGGTAGCTGCCGAGTGCAATCTTGACTGCTTCCAGACCCTCTTCGATGCGCTTCGCAATGCGAATCTCGCCTTCGCGGGTCAAGAGCTCCACCGTGCCCATTTCGCGCATGTACATGCGCACGGGGTCGGTGGTACGCCCGAATTCCGCGTCGAGATTGGCGAGTGCTGCAGTGGCTTCTTCGACCGCTTCCTCATCGGGGGCGGCGGTCGCGTCGGTCAGCAGCAAGGACTCTGCGTCCGGCGCCTTTTCGTACACCGGAATGCCCATGTCATTGATCATGTTGACGATGTCTTCGATCTGTTCCGGATCGACGATCTCGCTCGGCAAATGGTCGTTGACTTCAGCGTAGGTGAGGTAGCCCTGCTCCTTGCCGCGCGCAATCAACAATTTCAACTGCGACTGACGCTCGTCCGCGATTTGAGTCGCTGTGCCTGCTGGCGCTTTTTTGATCAAGTTGGACGCCTCATTGGAGATCTGGACATTTAAATGCAAGCCGACAAGTATACGATTCTGGCCATTCCGTAGCCAGTCTATAGCTTGGGCTTAGGGGCGCGCCTGCGGCCGCCCCTTGGACTTGAGAAGTAAGCTTAATTCGGCCTTTTCGTCGTAATTCAAGCCCGTTTCCTCCGCTTTTCGCAATAATTCGTCTGTTCTGCGACCCGGCCCGTACTCATCCAGCAGCTTTTCAATGGCCATGCGCAGTTCCTTCGTCGCCGCCTCGGGATCTGCCACCAGGGGTTCGCCCATGGCGATTTCGGCCAGGCGCCCGTATTCGGGAAGATCGCGCCAGCGCTCGAGCAACACCGCCGTGCTTGGATTGGCGGCCGCCGCGGCTTGCGCCAGCAGTTCCTTGAGCACTGTCACCCCGGGCTTGTCGACTCGCGCCAGGGCCTCGGGATACGGCACCGCCGCCGCGGCCTTGGGGTGATGCAGCACCAGGGTAATGGCCTGGGTCAGCAGGTTGCCTCGTCCGGCACTCATTCGACCGCGCTGCCGGCCGCGAGGTTCCGGCGCGCTCGTGGCGCCGCGCTTGGGCTCGCCAGCGTCGAAGAATTCCTTCAATTTGTTCGCCGGCATGCCCACCCTTAAGGCGAGCCGATCGGCCAGCATTTCCCGGTAAATCCCCTCCGGCATACGCGCAAACAGAGGCCCCGCCAGGGCCTTCAATTTGGCGCGGCCGTCGATGTGATCGAGGTCGACATCGGCGATCAATTGCTGCACCAGGTACTCGGAGAGCGGCAGCGACTCCTTCATGCGATTCTCGAACGTCTCGGCGCCTTCGAGGGCCACCAAGCTGTCGGGGTCGTGGCCCTCCGGCAGAAACATGAACTTGAGTTCCCGACCGTCCCGCGCCAGGGGCAGCGCATTCTCCAGCGCCCGCCAAGCCGCTTGCCGCCCGGCGCGATCGCCGTCGAAGCAGAACACGACTTCACTGGTGATGCGGAAGATCTTGTTGAGGTGCTCCTGAGTGGTCGCCGTCCCCAGCGTGGCCACGGCATAGGTAATACCGGCCTGGTGCAGGCGCACCACATCCATATAGCCCTCGACGATCAACAGACGCTTGAAATCGCCGCGCGCCTGGCGCGCTTCATACAGGCCGTAAAGCTCTCGTCCCTTGTGAAACAGCGCGGTTTCAGGCGAATTCATGTATTTCGGCTCGCCCTGATCGATCACCCGGCCGCCGAAGCCGATCACGCGGCCGCGCGAATCGCGAATCGGGAACATGAGCCGGTCGCGGAATCGATCGTAGTAGCCGCTGCTGCGTTCGCCGCTGCGCTCGAGAATCAAGCCCACCTGCAGAAGCCGGCGCTGGTCCTCCTCCTGTCCTCCAAAACGCTTGAGCAGGGTCTCCCAGGCGTCCGGCGCGTAGCCTAAGCTGAATTGGGCGCTGATCTTCGGGTCGATGCCGCGCCGCTGCACGTAGGCTTGTGCGCGCGCATTGTCCGCCAGGTTCTGCTCGAAGAATCGTGCGGCGCGCAACATGAGGTCATGCAAATCCGCGCTGCCCGGATCGCGCGGCGCCTGTGCCTCGCGCGGCAATTCGAGCCCCGCTCGCTGCGCAAGATCGGCCACCGCGTCGAGAAACTCCATCTTCTCGTACTGCATGAGAAAGCCGATCACGGTGCCGTGCGCGCCGCAGCCGAAGCAGTGATAGAACTGCTTGTCGCCGCTGACTGAAAACGACGGCGATTTCTCGTTATGGAAGGGGCAGCAGGCTTTGTATTCGCGGCCGGCCTTTTTCAGAGGCACGCGCGCGCTGATGATCTCGACGATGTCCGATCGCGCCACGAGTTCGTCAAGAAACGAGTCTGGAATACGGCCGGTCATGGACCGCCCTTGGCGTTATCCGCCGAGTTTGGCTTTGATTTTCGCGCCGACGGCGGCCATGTCCGCGCGGCCCTGCGCCTTGGTCTTGATGATGGCCATCACCTTGCCCATGTCCTTGATGCTGGCTGCAGCGGTGGCCGCGATGGCCTCGCTGATCAGGGCGTCGAGGTCGGAGCCGCTCAACTGGGGAGGTAGATAGCCTTGCAGCAGGGTGATTTCCGCCGACTCCTTGTCGACCAAATCCTGGCGGTTGCCGGCTTGGAACTGCACCAGCGATTCCTCGCGCTGCTTGATCATCTTCTCGAGAACGCTCAATACCTGGCTGTCATCGAGAGTGATGCGTTCGTCGACCTCACGCTGCTTGATGGCGGACGTGAGCATGCGAATGACACCGAGCCGCTCCTTCTCGCCGGAGCGCATCGCCGCCTTCATGTCATCCGTAATTCGATCTTTGAGAGACATCCGTATGCGGCCCGTACCCGGGTACAATCCCTAGTAGGAAGGTCGAGCCGGAGCCGCCGCCGGGGGCGAGGATGGAGCACCACCCGTGCCACGCATATTCTCGCGCGACAGGCGCTTCAAATGCCGTTTTACCGCCGCCGCCTTTTTTCGCTTACGCTCTTGGGTTGGCTTCTCGTAGAATTCACGCCGCCGAAGCTCGGTGAGGACACCCGCCTTCTCACAGGCACGCTTGAAGCGCCGCAGGGCGGCATCAAAATACTCATTCTCGCGAACACGAACGCTGGGCATTCAAACCTCAAATGGTTGGCGCGGCCGCCGG
>JANYIY010000115.1 GCA_025358615.1 Gammaproteobacteria bacterium
GCCAACATTGCCTACAACCTGCTCAAGTCGGCGGCCGGACACAATGTCGCCATCGGGCCCATTTTGTTGGGTTGCGCAGCCCCGGCGCATATATTGACCCCGGCGGCGACGGTGCGGCGTATCGTCAATATGACGGCGGTCACGGTGGTGGAGGCTTCGAGACAGACTGCCGGCCGCGAGGCGGATGCGGCGCGCAAATGCTGAACCCGCCGCGTCAGGGGTGGTGAACTCCGTTCAACATATTGAGTCGGATAATCACAAAGCCGGGAATCGCTCCCCGCGAGGTACCGCCATGCAACATGTGAATCGATCTTCCTTGCCGGTTTGTGCTGCGGTGACACTGCTCGGCCTATCGTCCAGAGCCCATGTCGGCATTGCGGCGACCGCCAGTACGGTGACTGCGGCGGCCGATGTCGTCAGCGGTGAATGGCAGCATCGCAAACTGACGTTCAGCTACGTAGGCTTCACGACGGCCTATACCTGCGACGGTCTGGAGGATCATGTGCGGCAGATCCTGTTGAATATTGGCGCTCGCAAGGACTTGAAGGTCACTGCCAATGGCTGTCCGGGCCCGTTTAATTCGCCCAGCCACAGCGCTTTCGTGAATGTGGATTTCTATGCGCTGGCGCCGGCTGTCGATGCATCGGGATCCGAGATGGTCAAGGCACATTGGACGCCGCTGGAGTTGACCCCGCAGCGTCCCAATTTCATGGGCGGAGGGGATTGCGAATTAATTCAAGGGATGAAGGACCTGATCACCCAGAACTTCACCCTGCGTTCGGTGGAATATCGCACCAGCTGCTTCCCCCACGAGGTGACTCTCAACGGATTTTCTGTGAAGGGTCAGGCGTTGAGGGCGTTGCCGCCGGTGGTGACGGGTTGATTGAGCTAGTCGGCGCCGTAGGCGCGGCTTTTCCAGCGGGCGCCTCGGCCGCGCCAGTAATTCACCGCCGAACCCAAGGTTGCCGCCATGTAGAACAGCGCAATCAACGGCAGCGTCAGCGCCCAGAGGGGACTCCGTCCATAGCGCCGCAACGTGGGTAGGTAGCTCAACATAGCGATGCCGAAGGCCGCCGCGCCGCAGGCACGTGGCCAGCCCTGTTCAAGCAGTATTGCCAACGTCGGCGTCAACCAAACCACGGCGAGGCCAAGTAAGGTGAGCGCCAACAGCGCTGCCGAATACCGCAATTGAGTAAATGCCGTTCGTGAAATCATATGCCAGATATCGGCAAAGCCGGGATAGGGGCGAATGGAGGCGGCGAGCCCGGAATGGCCAAGAAATATCGAGCCGGAAACCTTGACCACCCTCGCCAACGCAACGTCGTCGATCAGGGAGTTCTTGATGGCATCGATGCCGCCGATGCGCAACAGCGCTTCGCGTCGAATCAACACCGTGCCGCCGGCCGCGGCGGCAACGCGCGATTGCGAATCGTTCACGCGCTTGAACGGATACAGCATTTGAAAGAAATAGACGAACGCGGGAACCAATGCGCGCTCGGCAAGGCTGGAGCAGTTCAAGTGCACCATCTCGCTCACCATGTCTGCGTTGGATTGCAGGAGCTTTGCGACGAGCGAGGAAAGATGGCGGGGGTCGTGCACGATGTCGGCATCGGTGAGCAGCAGAATGGGCGACTGTCCCGCGGCAACACCCTGGCTCAAGGCCCACAATTTGCCGGACCAACCGGCCGGCTTCGACCGCAGGGAAATGACCTCGAGCCGCGCCGTCGTGCCTACGGACACGATGGCACCCGCCAAGGCCGCCGAGCTAGCCAGTGCCGCGGTGTCGTCGGTGGAATTATCGTCGACTAGGATCACCCGGCAAGTGCCTTCATAGTCCTGCCCCAACAGGGAGTGGATAACCGCTTCGATGGTCTGCGCCTCATCACGCGCCGGCACCACGATGTCCACATCCGGGAACTGTGGCGGCGAGGCCGCCGGCAGCTCCGGGCCGGATTGCCAAAACCTGCCATGGCCGAAGAACAGATAGACCCAGATCAGTAATGACAGCAGCGCGATCATCGCCACACTGCCGCGCGCGATGGCCTCAAATAGGGTCATCCAGCGATTTGGCGAGCGGCGTAAATAGTTTGGCGCCGGACGCCGTCATGTGCCAACAATCTTCCATTCGCACGCCGAACTCGCCGGGGATATAGATCCCGGGCTCGTCGGAGAAGCACATGCCCGCCTGCAGCGGCGTCGAATCGCCGTGTACCAGATAGGCGGGTTCATGCCCGTCCATGCCGATGCCGTGTCCGGTGCGGTGCGCGAGGCCGGGCAGCTTGTAGCCAGGGCCCCAACCCTCGCGCTCGTAGTAACTGCGCACGGCGTCGTCGATGCTGCCGGTGGGAGCGCCGAGCTTTGCGGTCTCGAGAGCTATCTCCTGCCCGCGCTTGACAGTGTTCCAAACCTTGCGCTGCCTGGCACTCGCCTGGCCGACAACCCAGGTGCGCGATATGTCCGATTGATAGCCGTGCACGGTGCAGCCGCAATCCATCAAAACGATAGAGCCTTCGCGCACCTTTTGTTCCTTGATCGATCCATGCGGATAGGCCGAGGCTTCGTTCAGCAGCACCAGCGAAAATTCGGACGTGCCGCCGCCCAAGGCAATTGTGGCGCGATCCATCAGGGTGCTGATCTCCGCGGAACTCATGCCGAGCTGCACCCGCGCATGGACGCAGCGAAGCGCTTCGAGGGTGACGGTATTCGCCAGTTGCATCAGCGCCAATTCCGCCGGCGATTTGATCAGGCGGCAGGCGCGCACCAGCGGATCGGCCGATATGACCTCGTAGCTATTAGACACTTGACGCACGCCGTCAACGATGAAGAATCGTACGGTGGATTCCACGGCCACGACACCGGATCCGACGCCGCGATCGCGCAAGCCTTGAACGATGAGTGCAAAGGGATTTTCGTGCTCATTCCACGGCCGCACTTCGCCGCCCACTTGCAATGTTTCGCGCACTGAAGGCTCTTCGAAGGCCGGCGTCACCACCAGGATGGTGCCGCGGGCTGGGATGATGGCCAGCGTGGTGCGCTCGGAACGATGCCAGCGTATGCCGGTGAAGTAGTCGAGCGTCGACCCGGGTTCGACGAGCAGGGCGGCAACCTTGCGCTCCTCCATCAGCGATTGCACCTTGGCAAGACGTGCCTGCCGCTCCACAGCCGATATCGGTTTCGCATCCGCCGTCAGGGATTTGAGCTCAGCGGAGGGCGCCGCGAAAGCCGCAGGCACGCTGAAACGAGCCGCTATTGCCATTAGGGGAGCGCCGGCGGCGCCGCGAAGTAGTTTGCGTCTCGATATCATTCTTATCCCCTTTATCCTATTTACATGTTCGCGCCGACTTAATCTGCGGCAAGGATACTGTAATATTCTCTCAAGACCTAAGAGGAGTTCCGATGACGTCGATGTACAAGCTCTATGGGCGGCCGGGTTCGGGTTCGCTTGCGGTGCAGATTGCACTCGAGGAATTAGGCGTTTCGTACGACCGTGTTTGGGTGGGCAACGAACCGGCCGACATCGCGGAATACCGCGCCATGAACCCCACCGGGAGAGTGCCGGCGCTGATGCTGCCTGACGGCAGCATCATGTTCGAGTCGGCCGCCATGTTGATCCACCTGTCGCTGAGTCATCCACAATCCGCGCTGGCGCCGCAGCCGGGGACCAACCGGCACGCCGTGTTCCTGCAGTGGATGGTGTTCCTCTCGGCCAATGTCTACGAAGCGGTGCTGAGGATGTGCTATTCGGCTCGCTATTCGGTGCGCGGTGATGTGGACGCGGAAGCCATCCGCGAGAAGGGCGTCGCGGATTTCCGCACTCACGTCGGGCTCATCAGTCAGGGTCTCGGACCCTATGTGCTGGGCGGCAGCTTTTCCGCAGCCGATGTTTACCTATATATGTTGGCCGGTTGGTACTCGGGAGATAAGACGGATCTATACCGGCAGTTTCCCAAATTGGAGGCGCATGCGAAGATCATTTCAGCTCGCGCCACGGTGGTGAAGGTCGAGGCTGACCACGCGTAAGTTGCCTCATAGCTATCCTAGGCACGCCGACGTACGATGCGATTTTCCGCCCTGGGAGAGCGTGGTGGATGAAGTCTTCGTGCGGCGCGATGTAATCGACGCCGCTAAACTGCGCAGCTTGTGCCTGCCCTCGAATGTGCGCGGTGCCTTGCAGACCGTCTCGCATCTCGGCGTCATCGCCGTCACCGGCACCATGCTCTGGCATTGGCGTAGTTCCTGGTGGGTGGTGCCGATATTCGCAGTACACGGCATATTGCTCAATTTCCTGTACGCCGGGCAGCATGAGCTTAGTCATTGGACCGTGTTCCGCACGGGCTGGCTGAATGAGTGGGTGGGGCGGTTGCTTGGCTTGGTGCTGTTCTATCCGCGCATCTTCGATCAGGTGCAGCACATGGCGCATCACCGATTTACGCAGGACTGGAACAAGGACGGTGAACTGGCGCGCGAACG
>JANYIY010000133.1 GCA_025358615.1 Gammaproteobacteria bacterium
AACCACATGCCCATCATCTGTCCGAGAAAGCGTTTCGGAGTCAATTTAGTGTAGTAGCTCAAGCCCACGGGACTGAGGCACAGCTCGCCGAAGGTATGCAGCAGGTAGGTCAGTATCAACCAGTACGGCAGCACCTTCGAGCCGGACGCGACCACGGCGGCGGCGGCGGCCATGACTACGAACCCCGAGCCCATCAGCATGACACCGAGTGCGAACTTCGCCGGCGCAGAGGGATTGAGGTTGCGCTTGGCGAGCGCGACCCAGGCCCAGGCAAAGAATGGTGCAAACAGGATGATGAAAATCGGATTCAGCGACTGGAACCAACTCGTCGGTATGACGAAGTTGAGCCACCCGATCACGCGATCGGTATAACGCTCGGCAAACAGACTCATGGATGAACCGGCCTGCTCGTAGCCCGAAAAAAACAACGCACAACCGACGAATAGGACCACCAGAACCACGCCACGCCTGCGCTCCTCGCGCGTGAGCCCGGCGGCAGTGAAGTAGTATAGAAAATACAGCACCGCCATGCTGAGGATGCCATAGGCCGCGACTTGCGCCAGGCCGATCGCATTCACGGGAATCCAGCCCAGAACCAAGCAGGTCAGCAACAGGACGCACAGCCCAACCACCGTCCAGAAGCGCCGCCATGGAGGTGATTGCACTTCGCCCCCCGCTCCGGTGATGGCGATGAAGCTGCCGGCGCTACCTAAATGGCGCCGCGTCAAATAGAACTGCAGCACGCCGACGGCCATGAAGAATGCCGTTGCCGCGAAGGCGGCGCGCAGCCCGAAGTAGTGCTGCGCCAGTCCGGTGATCAAGGGTCCCAAGAAACTGCCGATATTGATCCCGATATAAAAGATGGTGAATCCGGCATCCAGCCGGGCGCCGGCCTCTGGGTATAGGTCGGCGACAATGGCGCTGACATTGGGTTTGAGCAGCCCTACGCCGAGCACTATCACGACCAGGCCGATATAAAACTCTCGCGGGCTCGTGGACATGGCCAGCAGGGCGTTGCCAAGGGTGATAGCGAAACCGCCGGCGAGCACGGCGCGCTGCGCACCAATCAGCCGGTCGGCAATCCAGCCGCCGGGCAGTGCCGCCAAATAGGCTCCCGCGGTGTACAGGCCGTAGGTTGCGGTGGCAGTCTTGTCATCGATGCCGAAACCGCCCGTCGTGACCGCGGCGACCAGGAACAGCACCAACACGGCGCGCATGCCGTAGTAGGTGAATCGCTCCCACATCTCCGTGAAGAACAGCGTGGCGAGTCCGCGCGGATGCCCGAAAAAAGTGGCGCTCAACTGGAGTTGCTCAGACAGGCTCCTAGGCTCCGGCTTCGCGCTCAGCCTGTTCGGCATCCTCTTTTGCGCGGGCCGCTATTTTGTCCTTGAGTAATAGTCCGGCCATGATGATCCCTATTTCGTACAGCAAGTACATCGGCACCGCCATCGCGCTCTGCGACACGGCGTCGGGCGGCGTCACGAAAGCGGCGAAGATGAATATCCCGAGCAACACGAAACCGCGATTCTTCTTGAGCGTGGGGAGTCTAACAAACCCCGTCCACACCAATAGTACAGTAGCCACCGGCACTTCGAAGGCCAAACCAAAGGCGAGCAGCAGGACCATTACGAAATCGAGGTAGCTGCTCATGTCCGTCATCATTTGCACACCATGCGGTGTGGTTGCGACGAAGAAGCTCAGCATGACCGGGAAGACCACGTAGTACGCAAACGCCGCGCCCAAGTAAAACAGCAATACGCTGGAAATGAGCAGCGGCACGGCCAATTTCTTTTCGTGCTTGTACAAGCCGGGGGCGACGAAGGCCCACGCCTGGTACAGCACAAATGGGATGGCAATCCCGATGGCGAGCACCAAGGCCAACTTGAACGGCACCGTGAATGGAGCCACGACGCTGGTGGCGATCAAAGTCGCGCCCGCAGGTAATTTGTGCACCAGCGGGTCGGCCACGAACGTGAACAACTGGTTCATGTAGATGGCGCAGGGAATGAAGCAAATCCCGACCGCCAACATCGCCTTGAGCAGGCGATCGCGCAATTCCAACAAGTGCGAGATCAGCGTGCCTTCGGCCAGACCGCCCGGTTCCCCCGGCGCACTCATGGGAGTTTGATATCGGTCGTCGCGGCGTGCGGATCCGCCGGCGGCGGATCGGAGGCATGCATGGCTTGCGGAGTCGTGAGCGAGGCATCCAATCCGTAGACTGGTTCAGGGGCGGCCACCGGCGCACCCTGGTCAGGCGCAGTCGCAGCGATAGGCGGTGCGGCCTCGCTTTGCGT
>JANYIY010000134.1 GCA_025358615.1 Gammaproteobacteria bacterium
CTGGCCGCGCGCTTGGGCTGTGAGCCTCTCGATGATCGCCACCGTGGCCGTCGCCGGATCGACAGTGCGTTCCGAGGTGCGGCGCACACCGGCTCGGTCGCGCAGCAATCCCTTGGCGAAGGCGACGGTGGCTGCGCGAACTTCACCCTGAATCTCGGCGTCGATGAATCCAAGTTCGATGCCGGCCGCGACATCCACGGGCTTTGCCGCCAGAATCAAGTCCAGCGTTTCCTTCACGCCGATGAGCCGCGGCATGCGCTGCGTGCCGCCGGCTCCAGGAATGATGCCGAGAGTGACTTCCGGAAGCCCGAATCGAGTGCCCGCGACTGCGACCCGGTAGTGGCAGGCGAGAGAGATCTCGAGACCGCCTCCCATGACCACGCCGTGCATCCCCGCCACGACCGGCACGGGCAACTGCTCCAGTTGCCTGAACAGGTCTCGGTACTCGGCCTCCTTGGGAGGGCCGGAGAACTCGCTGATGTCCGCGCCGGAGAAGAAGGTGCTGCCCTTGCAGACCAAGACGACTGCCTTGGCGTCCGGCCGCGAGCGCACATCATTGATCGCCGCGAATAATCCGGCACGCACCGCCGCGTTGAGAGTATTCACCGGAGGACTGTCGATGGAGATCACCGCCACGTCTGCGTCCATTTCAATGGTTACCGGCCCGATGCTCATTCTGGACTCCTGGTTTTGCGCAATTCACAAAGTTTGGCAAGTTGCTTCAGCAGCACGCGCTTGCCGGCGGACCCCAGCAAGCGGGTGATGCGCGCCTCGTGCTGCGCCTGAGTTTCCAGAGCTGCTTGCAGAGCGCGCTGCCCCGACTGGGTCAAATGCAGTCTGTTGGAGCGGCGATCCGTTACCGACGCATCACGGCGCACCAACCCCAGCGATGCCAGCGCGTCGATGGCGGCTACCAAATTCGCACGCTTGATAGCGAGCGCGCAACATACCCTGGCCTGGCTGAGTCCCGGATTGCGCCCGATGACCGCCAGGATCGAAAACTGGCCGGGCCGAAGTACCGCGCCGCGCTGCTTGGCAATAAAGTCGGCAAATACCGCCAACTGCGCTTGTCTCAGCATATATCCGACTTGCTGGTCGAGATTGGCCATGTTGGTTGCGCCAATACTCTTGCTCAGCGGCATCGCTAAAATCCTCCACCATCCGATTTGTTATGCATCATAACATTTGGCCGATTGATCCGTGAGCCTCGCTCGTTTTAGCCACTCGGTAGGGCCGACAATCTCTCGAGGAGCTCGAGCAACTGCAGCCGCCCCTCCCGGCCAATTTGTGCAGTAACCCGCGCCTCATGCAGCGACTGTAATTGCGCGGCGTGTGTCAGCAAGCCTCGCCCCCGCGGCGTCAGACTGAGAGAGTACGTGCGCCCGTCGGAATCGGACTTGCGGCGGCGAACCACACCGCGCTTCTCGAGATCAGCGATGATTGCAACGAAGTTCGCTTTTTGGATACCGAGCGCCGCAGACACCTCCGACTGGCTCGCGCCGGGGTTCTGATCGATCGTCAGCAGCACGGCGAACTGAGCGGGCCGTAACTTGACCTCGGACAGGGTCTGGCTGAAATCGGCAAAAATGACCCCTTGCGCCCGGCGCAATGAGTAACCGACGTAGCCGGTCAGTGGCGACATTTTTCACGGCCCCATTTCTGCGTCGTGCGCGTCTGTTTCGCTTATGCGAGGGCACGCGCCGCTGGACGACTATGTTGCCGCGCCACGGCGCGAAAAGCTCGACGCAGAGTGCTATCTAAATGGCTGTTTCCGGCACTACGGGCGTCGTTTATATCGACGATTATCGTAGTCTTTACAATTGATTTATATAGTTATTTATCCACTATGGAGGTCGCGCGTTCGTGCTTCCTCATATAGCACGTATAAACAGAAAGAATTGGATCGCGTAATTGATTGTTACGTATAACTAACTTCACAACAAGTGTAGGTTTACCCGCACAACAATTTAGTTCCCGTAGGCTACGGGGGAGTTAGTTACATGGCACAACTAGAGTCGTTCTCTACGTTTGGTATGGATGCGCGCCACAAGCTCGCGTTCTGGAATGATCGAGCCAGCGAAAGCTTTTCACCGCTTGTGTCCGAGCCACAGGACATCCGTGCTTTCAACGGTTCCATTGTGCGCGGGTCCATCGGCGACATGACCCTTTCGGAAGTGTATTCCGATGCGCAAATCGTCCGGCATTCGCGGTCGCATGTGGCCCGCACCAAGGATTCGATGTTCTTTTTGCACCTGCAACTGGAGGGTGAGAGCGTCAGCCGCCAGGACGGGCGCGAGTCGCTGCTGCGCGAGGGTGACTTCACCCTTTGCGACAGTACGCGCCGCTATGAAATGATATTCACGGGCGCAAACCGCATGTTGGTGCTCGGCATACCGAACGCAACGCTGCGGCGTCAAATCGGCTGCCCCGAGAGCCTCGCCGCACTTCCGATGTCAGGCGGCCGTGGAGCCAGCGGACTGTTGTCGCTGCTGCTGCGCAAATACTGGAGCGAGTATCACCAGGGACTTCATGAGCAGACGGCCGGACGAATAGCCGTTGCCATCCTCGATCTCATCGGCGCCGCCTACGCGGACATGCCCCAAGCGCTCGCCGATCGCTCCTCGCTCAGCACCTCGCACCGCATCCGCATCATCAACTTCATGGAAGCGCATCTGAACGATCCGGACCTGACGCCAACGCGCATCGCCGAGGCCTGCAAGATGACACCCCGCTACTTGCATCACCTGTTCTCGGATCAAGACGAGACTGTAGCGCGCTACATCTTGCGGCGCCGGCTCGAGGCCTGCTCACGGGCACTGCAGTCCGGCGCGCAGCGCGGCCGCAGCGTGACGGCGATTGCCTTCGATTATGGATTCAATAGTCCCACCCACTTCGGGCGCGTGTTCCGGGCGAAGTACAATGTAACGCCGCGCGAATATCGGCGCGAAAAGGCCGGCGTCGCGTAGTTGGCCCACGACTACCTCACTGATCTGAATCTCTACATCGACGGCGAGCGGCTGGGCGTCGCCGGGCGCGCGGTGCACCGGGTCGTCCGGCATGATCGGCATCAACACCACCATGGTCGCCGGTGCGGATTCGCCGTTTGGCGGCGTGAAGGACTCCGGGCACGGTTCGGAGGATGGGCCCGAGGGCTTGGACGCCTGCATGGTGATCAAGACGGCCTCTAGAACTGGTCCTCAATGGGCGCGCCGCCGTCCCGCGTTGTGCCGTCTAGTCCGGCCGTTACGAGGCCGCGCTGTGTCGATAGGCCAGCGGCGGCATGCCAAAGCACTGTCGAAAGCGTCTCGCAAAATGGCTGGGCTCGCTGAAGCCGCAGTTCCAAGCAATCTCCGCAATTCCTACAGCGTCGTACCTACGGTCGCGGAGCAGGCGTTCAGCGCTGGGATAGCGAGCGAAGCGTCGAAGTGGCGGTTTATCGGGCTATCACACCGCCTGCCGCGTCCTCCAACTATCCGCGTAGGAATCCCGTGCGACCTCCGAGTACGGCACCGGACTGACCGTCGCCCGGATTTCGGTTTGGACGTGTCTTTCGACCGTGGGCTTGACCGATCCGCCGTGCGCCTCACCCCATAACAGGCTGACCTGGGTTCCGGGCTTGCTGAATTTCGCGTCCATGACCGCGAGCGTCAGCATGCGGCCTTCGTTCGCACTGTAACCGATCCAGGTCGATATACCCGCCGTTTGACCATTGCCGAGAACCTGATCGTAGGGATGCATGGCATAGACCGCGGAAGGGAAGTCCATGTACTTGGCGCGCTCGCCCTTTTGAAACATCGAGCTCAGAACCCGCATCACGTCCTCGTTGTCGAGCGCCAGCGTAACTTTCTTGCGATGTTCGCCCGTTGCCATTTTTTCGAGCGCAGCGCGCCCGACGAAGTCATGGTCGAATTTGACGAATGCGCCGTAGCCCAGATCCCAGGGTGTCAAATAGTAGTCTTCGATATTGTGGGAGTGGAAGCTGCCGCCCAATGATGCGGTTCCTTCATAGCCGTTCGCCGGCAGCCATTCGCGGTACGCCTTCATCTTCTCGCCGGTGTACACGGCCGGCAATGGTGAGGGGATCCAGCCCGATTCGAGCGTGTTGCTGCCATAAGCCCGGCCGCCCACCAGCTTCAGTCCGAAGTCTT
>JANYIY010000224.1 GCA_025358615.1 Gammaproteobacteria bacterium
CGCGCCGCGCCAATGCGCCGCCAGCAACGCCAACGAGCCGACGGCGCCGATGATGATATCGCCGGTGTGCACGTCCGCGCCCAGGATCGCATACAGCGTCGCCCCCTGAATGCCCGGAATCAATACATTCAACAACCAGCCGACCGAGACGGCGAAGAACACACAATTGATGACGTAAATAAAGGTCAGGCAGAGTCCGGCGAAGTACGCCCAGCGAATACCGAACAGATCATAGGCGTACACCACTTCGCCGCCGGCATGTGGCAGCGCACCGGTGAGTTCCGCATAGCACAGACCGATTGGAATCATGGCACCGGCGCCGATGACGAAGCCGACCGCTGCCCCAACCGGACCTGCGGTTCCGAGCACGCCGCCCAGCACCACGAGCCAGGCCACGCCGACGATGGTGCCGACGCCAAGCGTGTACAGATGCCGCCGCTTCAGGGTCTTCTTCAGTCCAGCTGAGGCGGGCTCGCTCATGCCTGCAGCAGCTCGCGCCGCCGCGCCGCCGTCGCCACCGCGTCCACGCTCAGGCTGGCATCGTTCCGCGCGCCGCTTAGCTGAACCCCGTAGACATCCCTGGCTTGCGCCAGGCTCACCCAACCCTCCAGCACATCGTGGCGCACGCGCTCCGGATCCCGGGCGAGCGGACTACCGTAGCCGCCACCACCGGCTTCGAATCCGCGGATGCATTCGCCGGGCTGCAATTCAACCAGCCCGATCGGTGGCAGCGGTTCTTCCTGTCCGTCGCGCGTCACTTTGTATACGGCCGATGTGCTGCCGGGTTTGCCGCCATGCGTACCCTGCGGCGGATCCTCGTGCATTTCTGCGAAATACGCGACCGTCATCGGATCGTACAGCGGACCGTAGGTGATCTCGCCGGCTGGCCCACCGCGATGGCGTCCAGCGCCGCCGCTGTCCTCGACCAGACGCAACGATCGGATTAACAAAGGGTATTTCTGCTCGATGATCTCCACGCTGTCCACCATGACCGAAGCCGCGGCATCGGGCATGCAGTACGTGACCCAGCCGTCGCAATGTGGCGCGCCGGGGCCGCCGTTATTGCCGATGACCAGCTGATTGACGAAGGGTGCGCCACCCAGGCGCCGGTCGTTGCCGGAGACCACACCGAAGCCGGCGCCCATGGATGCGGCACCCTCGGCCAGGCCATGCCCGTCGCCCAGCATGCTGAACGCGCGCTGGGTGGCATTGATGAGGCGGTTGGTGACGTTCGAGGTCGCCATGGACGTGCAGGCCGGGAAGCGCGGAATGCCCACCACGCAATTCTCGCGCAACAGAATCCGAATGCGCCGGAAGCTGCCCTCGTTGCGCGGCACACCCGGGTCGATGCAGTTGAGCACGCCGATCAGCGCGCCCGCGGTCGCGCAGGTTTGCGACAAGTTCACGCCCACCGGCACGCAGTCGATGTTCTCGCGCAAATCCACTTCCACAATGCCTTCGCCGGGTTTCACCTCCACGATCACCTTTACCGGCACGCCGTTCGGCAGCCCCGGCAGCGTGTCGTGCCGGCCCTGCGCGGTGAGCCGTCCGGCAGGCAGGGCGCGGATGGCGTGCGTCATGCGCCGCTCGGAATAGTCCAGCCATTCGCGCACGAATTCGCCGATGGCCTCCACTCCGTAGCGCTCGACCAGGCTCTTGAGCCGCCGCTCGCCGATGCGTGCGGCGCCGAGTGCCGCAAGATAGTCGCCGTACCACACCTCGGGTACGCGGATGCGCCGGCGGCACATGCGGATGATGTCGTCGACGTCCTGGTAGTTTCGCTGTATGCGCACGCACGGGAAATTCAGCCCGCCTTCCTGATACAAATCCTTCGCAAAGGGCATATAAGTCGACGGATCGGAATTGCCGCAGTCGGCCTGATGCGCCTTGGCGGCCACGGTGAACAGGTGCACACCGTCGACGAATATCGGGACCAAGATTGTGTGATCGGCGGTATGCGTGTTGCCGAGGTAGGGATCGTTGTGCAGAAATGCATCACCCACCGCGAGGTCGGGATGGAACTCGTGCATGGATTGTGTCTGGCGGCCACCGCCCAGCACGTGAATGGGGAGCCCTTCGGCGGAGGACAGCAATTGATTGTCCGCGGTGACGATGGAGCAGGAGAAGTCCTTTGCCGTGTTGAGGATGGCCGAGCGCCCGGTGCGGAACAGGGTGTTGGTCATTTCGCGCACGATCGAATCGAGGCGGTTGGCCAGCACCGCGATGACGACTTGATCCAGGGGTTTGCGTGTGGTTGCCATGGGTTCTCCTCGCCTTCAGACCTGGACCATGTAGTTGTTGAACGGCGTCACGGTCGCGACACTGCCGGGATACAGCACGATGGTGGTCGTGGGTTCCACGATTAATGCCGGACCGTGGACCTGCATACCTGGAGTCAGCACCGCACCCCGAAAACGCGGGATGTCGATGGTGCCGGTGGCTTCGAAATAAGCTTTGCCACGCTGCTCAGGGGCGGGCGCCAACGTAGCCGGGGCCGGGAGCGGCGTGAGCGGTGTGAGCGGCGGACGATCCAGCTCACCGGTCGCCCTCCCCTTCCATTGGATGAATTCGATTTCCTGGTCCGCTTCGGAGACCGCGAAGATCGCTTCGTGGGCCGCATGAAAGGCCTTTACGATGTGATCGAGCTCGGCAGGCGTATCGATTCGCGCTCCCGGCAGCGGCACTTCGAGTTCCCACACCTGGTAGCGATAGCGCGCCTCGACGAAATAGTCGGCGCGGAAGCGCTGTATGCCGCGAGCGCGCAAGCTCCGCATGAAATCCTGCACCGATGCCTGCAGGCCGCCGAGCACACGATTCACCGCCGCATAGTCGAAGACTGTGGAGGCGGTGACCTGGCTGACTCCGAACTCGGTGACGATATCGGTGTATTGCGCTCCGCACGCGCTCAGGGCGCCGGCCATGCGCGGCAGCAGCACCCGCGCGCAACCAAGCTCGCGTGCGATGGGCACGATGTTCAGGCCCGCCGCGCCGCCTCCCGCGAGCAGCAGGCTGTCGCGCGGATCCACGCCTTCATTGATGGTGATTTCCTTGATGGCTGCGACCATGTGCTCGCTGGCCACGGTGAGAATTCCTGCCGCCGCATCTTCGGCCGACTTGCCGAGCTGCGCCGCGATGCGGCCGACGGCCGCGGTCGATGCCGAGGCATCGAGCTGCATGCGCCCGCCGTTGAAATACCCCGGATCAAGATACCCGAGCAGCAGAGCGGCGTCGGTCACGGTGGCATGCCGGCCTCCACGCCCATAGCAGGCAGGTCCGGGTTCCGCGCCGGCGCTTTCCGGACCTACGCACAGCAATCCACCCGAATCGACACGGGCGATCGAGCCGCCGCCCGAACCGATGCTGCGCGCATCGACCGACGACAGGCCGGTGAGATGACCCACGTAGCGCGCTCCCAGCCAGGTGTCGCGGCCAAACACCGGTCGTCCATCGCGCACCAGACTGACATCGAAGCTGGTGCCGCCCGTGTCGCAGACGATCACCTCGGTTGCGCCGACTTCGGCGAAGCCGGTGACCTGGCCCAGGATCGGCGCGAGTGAGGGACCGGAGCGCACCATATGAATCGGCCGTTCGATGACGCCGTCGATGTGCATCACGCCGCCCAGGGAGATGGCGGGGAGCAATTCGCCGGCGAGGCCCGCCGCGCGCAGGTCGGATTCCATTTCGCGCAGATGCTGCTGCATCAGCGGCTTCAGCGACGCGTCGATGGCGGCGGAGGAGGCCCGGCGGTACTCGCGCACGATCGGGTTCACTTGATGCGAGAGCGTGTACGGAATACCCGGAAGCTCGCGCTCGATGACGCGCGCAGCAGCGAGCTCATGTTCAGGATTGGCGATCGACCATAAAAAGCAGACCGCAACAGCCTCCACGCGCAGCGCACTGAGCCGGTGCATGACCGCGGTTGCGCCCGCCTCATCAAAGGGCGTCAGCGCGGTGCCCTCGGAACTGATGCGGCCTTGGACCTCGAACGTCAGATGCCGCGGTATGTACGGCTCGGGATAGTCCAGCGTATAGTCCCAAGGGTTGGTCTTGCCGCCTTCGCGCCGCACCAGAATGTCGGGAAAGCCAAGCGTCACGAGCAGTGCGGTTTTCGCGATCTTGCCTTCCAAGATCGCATTGGTAGCACGCGTGGATCCGTAGATGAATACCGAGGTCTGGCGCAGCAATGCACCGGCGTCGACTCCGAGCGGCGCGGCCGCAACACCCAAGCCTTCGAGAATGCCTTCGGAAATGCGCTTGCGAGTGGTCAGCGCTTTGCCAACGCTCAGTATGCCGGATGCATTGCCTACCACGACATCGGTAAAAGTGCCGCCGGTATCAATGCCGATCCGATAGTCGCCGCGGGAATGGTGTGCGCGAAGGCTGGGTGTGGTCACGCCGGTGCTCCGAAACTGTGCAGTGAATGATCATACTACGCCTTTTTGATCACATAGGAACGAAAGCACGACGTGACCGAAATTTACAGGTGTGATCATGATTTACTCCTATGATCATGCCTGATAGGATCCGGCCAACTCGTCTAAGGGAGGGTCATCATGCAAAAAGCACAATATTTGAAGATTGCATTGGGGAGCTTGTTCGCTCTTAAGGCGGGATTCGCGTGGACCCAGACGGCGGCGCCCGCCAACGCGCTGGAAGAGATCGTCGTTACCGCGCAGAGGCGCTCCGAGACCATGCAGGAAGTGCCTATTTCCATGAGCGCCATCAGTGGTGCGACGCTCGAGAATCTGGGCGCCAAGAATTTCAACGACTACGCGGGGTCGATTCCCAACCTCGCCATCGGCACCGGCGCCGGTGCGGGAGGAAACGGCAACGCATTCGGTGTTTCATCCACGCGCGCCGTGGCGATCCGGGGCGTCGCCGGCAACAATACGACGGCCTTCTATCTCAACGACACTCCGGTGCCAATGTCCCTGGATCCGCGCGCGGTGGACATTGATCGCATCGAGGTATTGCGCGGTCCTCAAGGTACGCTGTTCGGCGCCGGTTCCATGGGCGGGACGGTGCGTCTGGTCACCCGCGGCGCCAACGCCGACACTCTCTCCGGCCGAGTCGCCGCGGAAGCCTCGCAGGTCAACCATGGCGGCGGCGGATATTCCGTCGACGGCACGGTGAATCTGCCCATCGTTCACGACTTGATTGGCTTGCGGCTCAACGCTTTCAGCAGTTTTGATCCGGGCCTGTACACGCGAACCTGGGGCGGCCCGCAGGATGCCCGCTCGCCCAGTCTTCCGTATCCTCCAGGAGGCGCGCCGGTCGGCAGCAAGGATCACGTGGGAGCGGAGCAGAACACGGGCTTTTCCGCTTCGATAGCCATCACGCCGCATGCGATCGAAGGCTTGTCCATCGTGCCGATGTACATGTACCAGCATTCCAATTCCAATGGATATCCCCTGGCGGACTATCAGCCGGACTATTTCACCCAGACGCGGCCCTTCGACGTGCCGGAATCGGTCGAGGATACCTGGAACTTTGCCGGCCTGACCCTGAAGCAGGAAACCAAGTTTGGCCGCTTTGTGGCGTCGGGGACCTACTTCTACCGCCGCGCCTTTGATTTCGAGGACACCAGCGACATCAACGCCATCGTATTTTGGGGAATCCCCTATTACGTGCCTGCACCCTTGCTCAATACCTTGTACACAAGGACCTATACACAGGAAGCGCGCTTTGAATCCACGTTCAAGGGCCCGCTGCAATTCGTCGTCGGCGCCTTTCACTCGCACTCGGATCGGCGCTTTTATGAAATCTACAATGCCCCGGGCCTGAATGCCGCGACCGGCGGCGCTCTGGGCACCGATCTGGAATATACCCAGAACACGCCGAACACCGATCGCGAACGCGCCTGGTTCATCGATGCGACCTACCGGATCACCGAGGCCTTCCAGGTCAGTGCCGGCGTTCGCCAGGCGCACCTGGAGCACGCCGGCGCCTATACCGCCGGCGGTCCGTTGAACGGCGGCGTCTCGGGGCCGCCGGACACCTATTCTTCGCACGGCGAGAACAATACCGCACCGCGATTCACCGCCAAATATCAGTTCGCCCCGGACCAGATGCTGTACGCGTCGGCGGCGAAGGGCTTTCGCATCGGCGGCACGAACTCGAAACTTCCGTCGATCTGCGATGCCGATCTGGCCAATCTGGGCATTAAGAACGGCGACTCTTTCAAGTCCGACTCGTTATGGAGCTATGAGATCGGAGCAAAGAACGCCTGGGGGAACAATCGTTTTCGGTCGCGGGTCGCGGCGTATCGCATCAACTGGAAGGGCATCCAGCAGTCCGTGTATCTGCCCTGCACTTTCAACATCGTTTCGAATTCAGGAGCGGCCCAGAGCACGGGCGCGGAATTCGAACTCGACATGGCGCTCATCGATCATTTGACCGTGAATCTGGCGCTCGGCTATGAAGACGCCAAGATTACCGAGGCGACCGAGCAATCGCGAACGATCGTTGGTCAGCCGCTCACCGGCGTGCCGAAGTGGTCGGGTTCGCTAACCTCCCAATACACCATTCCGCTGGGGGAGCGCAGCGCGTTCGTGCGCGGCCAATTCGACTACACTGGCGCCCGTACTTCCTTCAACAATGTCGCTCCTCCCGACGGCAGGGCCCTGTCGTCCTACGGTGTTCTGAACATTCGCACCGGCATGGATCAGGGGCCTTGGGAGACAACGCTGTTCGTGCAGAACCTGTTCGACAAACGCGGTGTAATCGGCGATTTGATCCCCGAAGGCGCCGAGCTTGCGGGTCGGCCGCGATTATTCGTGGTTCGTCCCCGCACAATCGGCCTGCAGATTCGACGCGAATTCTAGGGCGGCGGCTGCAATGAGTGAACCGGGTGGCGAGGTCCGATGGGACGCGCCACTGGCGATCGCGGCTTGCATGTGTGCCTGCATCGCCGCCTACGGTGTGTACCTGGCCCTCCCGCTGATACTCGGCGCGCTCTCCGACCGGTACGGCTTCAGCAGCCGGCAGATTGGCTGGGTTGGCGCCGCCGAAAACGCCGGGCTACTCCTGGGCTCGGCGCTTGTGTCGATATTCGCGAAGTCCGGCCGCTTTCGCCTGATGATGATCGCCGGAATCGCGGCGGCGATCCTCGGTAATGCAATGACGTCGCTCGTTCAAACGTTCGAGCCGATGGCCGCCGTGCGCCTCGCGACCGGAATTGGCAGCGGCATATGCTACTCGGCCAGTATCGCGTGCCTGTCGCTCGCCAGGCAGTCCTCGCGTCACTTCAGCGTGTTCATCGTCGTCCTGGTGCTGATGAACTCATTGGAATTGTGGCTGGTGCCTTCGATTCTTTCGAGCATCGGTCTGCACGGGCTGTACCTGGGCTTCGGCGCGGCCTTCTTGATTCCATTGTTGCTGATGCCCCTAATACCCGCCGTGGCGATCTCTCTGGCACTGCAGTCAAGCGATGCAGACATTCGGGCCGTGGCGGTCACCGACACGGCGCGCTCGTTGGCATGGTGGTGCCTCGTGGGGGTGGTGTTGTTCAACGTCGCGGCGAGCGCCTTCTGGGCATATTCAGAACGCATCGGCGCCTCCATCGGTCTGTCAACGCAGGCGGTGGCAAATACGTTGACGCTGTGCAATCTGTTCAGCCTTACCGGTTCACTATTGGCGTATTGGCTGAGCCTGCGATGGGGGCAGCACCGGCCGCAGCTGGCGGCGCTGGCCGTGATGCTGGCGGTATTCGCGGCGTGGTCGGTGCATCTGTCCGCCACCGGCTATGTCGTCGGTGTCCTGATTTTCTTTGAAGTGTGGTCGATGACGCAGGTGTATCAGCTAGGGACGTTGAACGGAATCGACCGCAGCGGCCAATTCGTCGCCCTGGTCCCGGCGGCGCAGGGCCTGGGGCAGAGCGCGGGTCCCTTTATCGCCGGACTGCTGCTGGGCTGGCAGTGGAGCTATTCACAGGTACTCATGGCGATGATTGCTTTCATCGCCGGCTGCTTCGGCGCCTACCTATACGTGTACGCGCGCCTGCGCCACCCTCGTCTTCCCACGGCACCGCGGTAATTTCGTCAGCCGCGGGTACTGTCCGCCGCTTGAGCCATGTCCGGGACGGCTCGGGCAGTGGTGCTTCGGCCCAAGTGTGCCGCAACCCGCGACGCGGTGAATCGCGCGCCCAGCGCGAATCTCTGCGCCGGCCCGAAGGTGTTCGCTGCGGGCAGCCCCACGAAATATAAGCCTTCCTGCGAGGACTCAAAGTTTCGCGTCAATGCCGGGTAACCTTCCTCTACCTTGACGGCGGCTTTGATCTGAGCGTCGAGGAATGGCGCGCGATTGACGTCGTAGCGATACCCGGTACCCGCGATGACGTGATCGGCTTCGAGTTCCGTCATCTTGCCGTCCTCTGCTTGAATCGTCAGACAGACCCGCTGACCGCGTACTTCGGCCTGCGCGATCGAGCCACGCTGTTCCGCCACTTTGCCGACGAAGATATCGCGGATGAACCACCCGCCCGAGGGTCCGAGGTGCGTTTTGACAATGTGCAGCCGCAGATGCGCCGGGAGTTGTCGAAACACATCCGGCAACGCGAGGCACAGGGAGGACCTTAGATTGGGCCCGAGGCCCAGATTCGGATTGCTGATTCGCTGCCACAGCGAACGCTTCGTCGGAGACGATTTCGAGTGAAATAAGGGCGCCTGACGCGATACCAGCGTGACGCGGGCGCCTGCCTGTTGTGTTAGCGCCGCGACGTCGGTCGCGGACGCGCCGGCGCCGATCACGACGATCTGTTGGCCGCGGAATCGGGTGACATCGGCGATTTCCGCGCTGTGCGAACGGTGCGCAGCCGGGAGCTTCTGCAGCACCTCAGGCATGTATTCGACGTCATTGACACCGGTCGCGATGACTATTTTTCTTGCCCACAGATGCTCGCCATTGGCGAGTTGCAGGTTAAAGCCTCCAGCGGCACGGTGAACCTGAGTGACCCGGAGTTCGCGCAGCGAGGGAACCAATTTCTTCTGGAAGGCTTGGCCGTAGTCGACGAACAATTCGAGCCTGACCGGAACTCTCATGTCCGCATATTCAATGTTGTGTAGCGCGCAATGCTGCTGCAACGTGTATTCGCTCTTCGGGTCATACAGGTTGGATGCAAAACCGTCGGATTTCAGGTGCATGCCCGCCGGCATATGCTCGGCCCAGTTCTCCATCGCCCGTCCGAAGATCGCAAATGGAATGCCGGCAGCGCGAAGGTGCGCCGCGATTGACAGGCCATAAGGACCCGCGCCGATGATCGCAACCTCAGTTTCTGGGATCAAGATACTTCCTCGTTGGTAAGCAAGCGCGAGTGGATCAGGCGCAGCGGAGCGCGCCTCGAGACGTCACCATGATATCCACGACACCAGGGAAATCCACGGATTAAACGTGAAGTGCGTCAAAGAACCGACGCGCGGGCGGCCATATTGGCGATGACGAGGAAGCGGCGCTTGCGTCTGATGGTCTGCAGATTCCGCAGGCCGTCGAACGCTCCGCCTATCTCGCTGACGGACCGGATATTGGTGTAGATCAGGATCACAGGCCGCCCCGCTTCCGAGGCGGCGTCCGTATCCAGTTTTTGCAACAAGGCACGCATGAAGTCAGGGGCGAGCGCATTGAAAATGAATAGCACGAGTGGCCCTGGGGGCGGGGTGTAGGCCAGCGCATCGCCATAGACCGGTTCGATGTCGGTGCATTGCCGGCGCTCGGAGCGGTAGGACGCGACATTGCGCACCGCGACCTCGTGCAAACCGGCCGCATATTCGATCCCGACGATCCGTTTGAACGGGTAGTCGGAAGCCATGAACAATACCTTGCCCTTCCCCGATCCGATGTCCACGAAGGTGAAAGCCGATGCGTCGATATCTATCGACCCCATTGCCTCGCGAAATAGCTCCCCGGTGAGCGGGCGGTAAACGCCGTTGCCGCGGGCGACATCCGCAGCAGGCACACCCGCCGCCGCCAGTGACAATTCGTGCGCCGTATCCACGGCGTGCAGACGATCGAACATCAAATTGAGTCGCAACTGTTTCTTGTGCCGGAACGCGAAATAGCGCCATTTGAATTGGTCGCGCAACCACGAGAGCTTATGGTCGGAGCGGCGGAACTCAGCGAGCAACTTGCGTATTCTGTCCATCAGTGCACTCCTCAGAGCCGGACTTATTTTTTCTTGGCCGCTCGTTGAGCGAGCACTGCGGAATTGGCCGCCACTGCTGTGCGGATAAGTTGCTTGAATGCGGCTGTGTTGATCTTTTCTCCTTCGCGAAGGTCGATTGCACGCCGCATGTTCCCTTCCAGGCTGGAATTAAACAGCTTCTTCGTGTCCTTCGGGGAGGCTCCGCGAGCGAACGTGAGCTTCACTACCTGTTTGTATGACTCCCCAGTACAGACGATGCCGTCGTAAGACCACACCGGAGTTCCCATCCATTTCCACTCCTCCTGTATGTCGGTGTCGGCATCGTGGATGAGTTGACGGATATGAGCGAGGGTCTCCCCTCTCCAATCCCCGAGGTCTTGTATTCGCTTGGTAATGTTGGCCGATGCGGATACT
>JANYIY010000236.1 GCA_025358615.1 Gammaproteobacteria bacterium
GCCAGCAGGCCTGATTGCTAGCGCCCATGAAAATGCGGCGGGCCATGAGCCCGCCGCGATTCAAGTGCACTCGAAGTCTTTACGCTTCGATTAGAACTTCGCGCTCACATGCGCGTACAAGTATCGGCCCAAAGTGTCGTACGTACCCACCCAGGTGTTGTCGTTGCAGGAAGTATTCGGGCAGTCCGAATAGTTGCCGTTCGCGACCACCGGCGGCGCCTTGTCGGCAAGGTTGTTGACGCCCAATCGGAAGGTGACACCGGAGGATCCCGCCGGAATCGACGCCGACAGATCGAAATAGGAGTAACCGCCGATGTGCGAGGTCCCGAGGAAGTAAGTCTGCGAGAGTTGCGGATCCTGGCTCTGCCGGTCGGAACTCACCGGACCTAGGTAGCGCCAACGAGCGGTAATATCCAGCCCCGCCCACGGGGCCGCCCAAGTCGTGTTGACGACGTGACGCCAAGCGGGAGTCGGAGCGTTGCAAGTCGTGCCGTAGTACCCCACGCAGTCATACGCTCCGCCCGTAGGCAGCGGCTGCGTCTTGAAATCAAGCACTCGCGTGCCGGACATTGAGAACCCGAGCTTGCCTGCCGCTCCAATGTCGAGCGTGTAATGCGCCGCCAAGTCGATGCCCTTGGTGGACACGGTACCGATATTCACCTCGGTCGTATTCACGAAGTTGGTGTTGTTGAACCACAGGGAACCCGTGCCCGCACCGCGATGAATGAGTCCGCACAGCGTGGCATTGCCGGTGAGGCCGCAATTGTTGATGACCGTGTTCGATGTCAGCGACTGGATCGTGTTCTTGATCACGATACGGTAGTAGTCGACGGATGCAACGAAGCCGTGCAGGAAAGTCGGCTGGAAGACGACGCCGTAGGTGTAGGTGTCGGCGATTTCCGGCGTGAGGGTCGGATTGCCGCCCAGGGACGTATTGATCTGCGCCGCCGGGTTCGCAAGGATGTTGCCGAATTCACCAGCCGTCACACCCGTATTTTCGCAGAATGCCAGTGAGTGGCCATTGACCGTACCGTCGGCCGCCTTCTTGCCCCAGCACGGATCAGCCGTACCACCCGCACCGATCACCGCGGGAGAGAACAGATCGCCGATGCTTGGCGCCCGGACGGCACGGTTGAATCCCGCGCGGAGACGGGCATCTTGTACAGGAGCCCACTCGAGACCGAACTTGAACGTGTTGGTATCGAATCCCGAGGTATAGCTCGAATAACGATAACCTACGTCGGCCGACAGGTCATACGCACCCGGCTTTTCATTCATGATGGGGATGCGGCCTTCGGTAAATACCTCGCCTACATGAAACCCGCCGTGAATCGGGTTCTGCGCGCCGTTGCCGCCGGCGGCAAAGCCGTTGGCGAAGATATAGTCAGGGTCGAAATCATACGATTCCGATCGATACTCTGCACCGACGTTGACGCTCAGGCCGGAGTTCGCAGTCGGGATCTGGATGCCGTACTTGCCAAGATCGGCTGTGACCGATCCATCCGCGATGTATTCCTTTGCGGTGATCGTGTAGCTCGACGGCACCACCAGGTATTTCAACTGGGCAGCATTCACGCCGCCCGGAGCCCAGATATTCCAGGGCACGCACGAGGCATCGAGGCCGGATACGGCCGCGGCGCAGGCCGGCTTACCGGTCTTGGGGTCAACGACAACGTTCAACGCATTGTTTATCTGCTGTTGGCCGAGGAAGCCCTGCTCTATGTCTTCCATCTGAGTGATGCCCACCTGGCCGTACAAGTCGTACGAGATGGCATCGGTAAACTTCCCCTTGACGCCCAGCACTTCGCGCATGGAGCTCGACGAGTAGTTATCGATGCGCGGACCGCTCTCCACGCTGCGGCGGGCGAGATACAAGGTGATGTCCGTTCCGGTCCCGCCGAAGGCAGCCTGGTTCGCGGCGACATTGGCCGGGTTACACAGCGTCCCGCGTTCCTGGGCCGAGAGCAGCGGATTGAAATTCGGTGTGCCGGCCGCGGAGCAGCTGATGGTCGGCGTGCCGAAGGCGAACTCACCGCTCGGGCCGTAGGCGCCCGATGAGGTATTGCGCGCGAACATGAAATCCGAATAAACGTTCGTGTTGTCGTTGATGTCGTAGTTGATGAACGAGCCGGCCGTATACCGCTCCGCAGCGCGCTGCAGGTAGCTGAGTGCGCCGTAGTTGTAGGAGTCGGCGGAGGTGTAAGGCACATAGCCGCCGGCCTTGACCGTGTTATTGGCCAGCACACCCACCGAGCTGGGCGCTGTGATGCCCAACAACAGGAAGCGGCCGGTCGCGCTCGAGCTCGAACCGCCGCATTTCAATTTGCCGGGGCCGGGCAAAGTGTCCGGAGTGTTCAAAGTACAGCCCGCAAAGTCATACTGGTAGCCGGCTGCCGGCGAAGTCTTCAAATACGTGGCGTAAACGGTGGCGTTGCCCTTGCCGTCCGCGAAGTTCGCGCCTGCGAGGAACGACACATCTTTGTTGAATCCGGCATTGACCGTACTGTCCGGTAACGGCTGATTTGCGGTCGACAGATATCCCAGCTGGGTGGCGTTGTCGTTGCTGTGGCGGCCGAAGCCGTAGTTCGCGTCGACCCGCACACCCT
>JANYIY010000374.1 GCA_025358615.1 Gammaproteobacteria bacterium
ATCGTCGGCGAGTTCACCACGGATCCCGCCACCATGATGCACAAGGACGTGCACGCCGAAGCGGACGGCAGCTTCGTGGCCAACGCGTCGACCACGATTCGCGCGCTCAATCGATCCATGCGCTGGAACCTGCCCACCGACGGACCAAAAACATTGAATGGCCTGATCGTGGAGTTCCTGGAAACTCTGCCCGAAGTCGGAACCACTTTGAAACTGGCGGACTACATGCTGGAAGTGCTGCAGACCGGCGATAACGCCATCAAGACTGTGCGCATCCGGCCGCCGATCCCGCCGCCGGCGTGAATCGAACAGGACTAGAACGCGTCGAGCGCCTGGTTCAATCGCGTCACGCCGCGCACCGTCATTCCCTCTGGCGGGCGCTTCGGCACGTTGGCCTCAGGCACCACGGCCGACTTGAAGCCGTGCTTCGCCGCCTCGCGCAGCCGCTCCTCGCCGAACGGCACCGGACGAATTTCTCCCGCCAGCCCGATCTCGCCGAAGGCGATGAGCGAATTCGGTACCGGCGCATCGCGCAAGCTGGAGCGCGCCGCCATCACTATGGCGAGGTCACCGGCAGTCTCCGCCAAGCGCACGCCGCCGACGACATTGGCGAACACGTCCTGGCCCTGCAGCTGCAAGCCCGCGTGGCGATGCGCAACCGCCAGCAACATGGTGAGGCGATTGCCGTCGATGCCCACCGCCACCCGCCGCGGATTCGCGCCGAGGCTCATATCCGCCAGAACCTGCACTTCAATCAGCAGCGAGCGCGTCCCTTCGCGCATCACGGTAATGACGCTGCCGGGAACGGGCTCAGGATGCCGCGATAGAAAAATCGCCGACGGATTCGTGACCTCGCGCAGTCCCTGCTCCACCATGGCAAACACGCCGATTTCATTGGCGGCACCGAAGCGGTTCTTCACCGATCGCAGCACGCGATAGCGGCTGCCGGTGTCGCTCTCGAAGTACAGCACGGTGTCGACCATATGCTCGAGCACGCGGGGACCCGCGATTTGCCCTTCCTTGGTGACATGTCCGACGAGCAGCACCGCGGTGCCGCTGGCCTTCGCGAAGCGCACCAGTTCCGCCGTGCATTCGCGCAACTGCGAGACTGCACCCGGGGCCGCTTCGATCCGCTCCGAATGCATGGTCTGGATGGAATCGACGATGAGCACTTGCGCCGCGAGGCTCATTGCCGCCCCAACGATGTCTTCCACGCCGGTTACGGCGATCAGGCGCGCAGTGGCGGCTCCCAGGCCAAGGCGCCGGCCGCGAAGTGCGACCTGCTTCAAAGATTCCTCGCCCGTGGCATACAGCACCGGCCCCAATGCATTGAGCGCCGCGGCGGCCTGCAGCATCAGAGTCGACTTGCCGATGCCGGGATCGCCGCCGATCAAGGTGACCGAGCCCGGCACGAGGCCGCCGCCCAATACGCGATCGAGCTCGGTGGAGCCGGTGCTCAAGCGCGGTTGCTCGACCATGGCCTCGGCGGCCAAGGAGGTAGAAATATCAGGCCGGGAAGCTCTGGCAGCAACGGTCCGCTTGCCCGGAGTTGCGGGCGAAAGGTCTGCCAGCAAGGTGTTCCACTCGCCGCAGCCCGCGCACTGCCCCTGCCATTTCGGCGAAGCGGCTCCGCAGTTCTGACAGATAAACACCTCTTTTGACTTCGCCATTGGCTTCCCTCACGTCGATTTGTGAGCTTAGCATTGCCGTTCCTGCAGCCCGATCACCTATACTGCCGGGCTTATCGATTTGGATTATGTCTATCTGCATGCGCAAATTTGGGCTGATCGCCGCGATTGTGGGATTGGGGACATTGGGCTCAGGCCTATTGCTCCGCGCAATCGCCCATTTGGACACCTGGCTGTGGCTGCCCGGGATCGCCCTATTGTGCGGCGGCAGCGCGCTATTTCTGTGGTGCCGTTTCACGGCCACCGCCACGGCGGTCCCCGCCCGCAAGATCCCCCAGCCCATAGGCACGGATACCGCACGCCTGCTGGATAATTTCGAGCAGCGCTTCGCTGAACTCAAGGGCCGCAAGCCGAGCGCCACCGTGCTAGGCGATTTGTACACCCTGGGCAGCCAACTGGAACAACGCGGACGCGTGCCTCAAGCCACCGCCGTGTATCGCCACCTGGCACGGGCCGACAATACCTACCGTGATGTTGCCGCCCGCCTGCGGCGGCTGATGGACGCCGAGCGCGCCAAGCCCAAGGCGGCAGCGGACGCCACCGCAAAATCTGCCATCGCAGCAAAAACTGCCGCCCGATCCGCCGCGGTTGCCACGCCGGCCCGCGCGGCTGCAGTGGCAGCGGCGTTGCCTGATAGCGAGCGCCTCGGCCGCTATCAGCTGGAGCGCGAAATCGGACGTGGCGCCATGGGCATCGTCTACCTGGGACGCGACACGGCCATCAACCGGCTGGTCGCGATCAAGGCCATCCCGCTGGCGAGCGAATTCAGCGATGCCGAACTGGTCGAGGCGCGGTCGCGCTTTTTTCGCGAAGCAGAAACCGCCGGCCGGCTCAATCATCCGAACATCGTGACCATCTACGACGTCGGCGAGGAACGCGGTCTCGCCTACATCGCGATGGAATATCTCAAAGGCAAGC
>JANYIY010000386.1 GCA_025358615.1 Gammaproteobacteria bacterium
CGCTATTCTCAAGGCTCGAGCCAAGGCGCAAAAAGCGCTCGGTGCAAAATTCAATTTGCGCGCCTTCCACGACACCGTGCTGGAACTGGGCTCAGTGCCCATCCCGGTGCTGACAGCCCGCATCGATCGCTTCATCGCGGACGGCGGCACAGGCCCCTACCCAGACGTGGAATGACATGAACGCCGGCAGCATCGTCCTGGTATCGATCATCGCGGTGGTTGGCATGGCCTACATCGGCTGCTGGTGGGCGCTTGAGCGCGCCCGCGCGCGCAATGAAACGGTGCCCCCAGAGGCGCTGTCCGCCTGGACGGAATCGCGCAGGGTACGCTGGGCCGATCCGCTGGTCGGCTTCGTCACGAATTTCTTCGACACACTGGGCATCGGCTCCTTTGCACCGACGACTGCCTATTTCAAGCTTCGCGCGCGCATGCCGGACGAGCAAATCCCGGGCACTCTAAACGTCGGCCAGGCCCTGCCGTCGATGTCACAGGCGTTGATCTTCATCTCCATTGTGAGCGTGGATTGGGTCACGCTCTACACCATGGTAGCCGCAGCCGTGCTGGGGGCTTGGTTCGGCGTCGGCTTCGTCGCGCGTCTGTCGCGGCGCGCCATTCAGCTGGGAATGGGGGGATCACTGCTCTGCGCGGCGGTGCTGTTCTTCGCCAGCAATATGCAATGGATGCCGGGCGGCGGAGATGCGCTGGGATTGATGGGGCCGCGTCTGATCGCGGCCGTGTTGATCAACGCCTTTCTCGGCGCCCTGATGATGCTGGGCGTCGGACTGTACGCGCCCTGCTTGATTTTGGTGAGTTTGCTCGGCATGAGTCCGCTGGCCGCCTTCCCCATCATGATGGGATCATGCGGGCTGCTGATGCCGATTGGCGGCGCCCGATTCGTCCGCAGCGGCCGCTACAATCGCGGTGCCGCGTTGGGACTCGCGCTCGGTGGAATACCCGGAGTACTGATGGCCGCCTATATCGTGAAATCGCTGCCGATAGCATGGCTGCGCTGGTTGGTGTTGGTAGTGGTGCTATACGCCGCAATCCAAATGCTGAGGTCGGCGCGTCGACTACCCAATCCCACTGCGCTCCCGTCGCCATGAACGAGGTACTTCTCACTCTGGCGGAGCAATCCGGGTTCACGCAGACCGGGGGAATAGATGAGGTCGATCGCCTCTGTGCAGGCATTGCGGGCGCGTGGCCCGATGCCGTGAGGACGTTCGAATACGGACACTCCGCAGAAGGCCGGCCGCTGCGAGCACTGCTTGTGTCTCGCAGCGGCGTGCTCTCGGCACAGGCGCTGCGCGTTCGGCGTATTCCCGTACTGATGATTCAAGCGGGAATTCACCCCGGTGAAAGCGACGGCAAGGACGCAGGCTTCATAGCCTTGCGTGAATTGCTGTCCGGCACCGCCGCTGTCGGCGCGCTCGAGCGCGTAGCCCTGCTGTTCGTTCCCGCATTCAATACCGACGGCCATGAACGAGTCGGGCGCTGGAATCGGCCGAATCAGAATGGACCGGAGGTCACGGGATGGCGCACTACGGCGCAGAACATCAACCTCAATCGCGACTACATGAAGGCAGACACGCCCGAAATGCAGGCCATGCTCGGTCTCATCGACACCTGGGATCCCTTGATCTGTGCGGATCTGCATGTCACCGACGGTGCGGATTTCGAGCCGGACATCTCCATCCAAGTCGAGCCCATCAACCAAGGAGACCCGCAGCTGCATCCGAGCGGCGTGGCGCTGCGTGACGCGCTGATCGGCAAGCTAGCCCTGCAGGGCTCCCTGCCGCTGCCCTTCTACCCCGATCTGGTCGAGACCGACAACCCCGAATCGGGCTTCGTGCTGACCGTTTACTCGCCGCGTTTTTCCACCGGCTACTTCCCGCAGCGCAATCGCTTCACGGTGCTGGTGGAAACGCATTCGTGGAAACCCTACGCCAGGCGCGTGCAGGTGATGCGAAATACGGTGGTCGGGCTTGCCGAACTTGCGGCAGAGCATGGGGCCGATTGGCTGGCGAAGACACAGGCCGCGGATGCGACGGCCTGTCGGCTGGCCGCGTGCGAATTGATCCTGGATTATAAGTCCGGTTGGAGAGAACCCGCCGCCGCCGGCAAGGCAAGCGTCGCCGAAGGCTCCGCCGAGGCGCAGTTCATCGACTTTCGCGGCTACGCCTACACGCGTAAGCGTTCCGACATATCAGGCGGCCAAGCCACCGTCTACGATCCCAATACTCCGCAGATTTGGCGGGTGCGTTACCGCAATCGGATCGAATCCACCCTGGTGGTTCGGGCGCCGAACTTCGGCTATTTCATTCCTCGCGCCTATGCACAGGTAATGGGGCCGTGTCTTCAGCGTCATGGCATCGTCGTGGCACCGTATCCAACGAACTTGGGGCACGCGGCGCTCGAGCAATTCCGTGCAGCCCAAGTGTCCTTCTCGAAACAGCCCTTCGAGGGACGCATGCGGGCGGACATTGCCGGGGAATGGCAGCCGTTGGACCGCAAGATCGCAGCGCCGGCACTGTTCGTGCCCATTGCGCAGGCCCTGTCCCGACTGCTGGTTGCCTTGCTCGAACCGCAAGCGCCTGATTCTTTCGCTGCATGGGGTTTCTTCAACGCCTGCTTCGAGCAGAAAGAACAGTTGGAGCCGTATGTGGCGGAGCAAATCGCGCGCGAAATGTCGGCAACCAATCCGGCCTTGCGCGAGGCATTCGAACGCAAGCTGCGAGACGACGCCGCATTTCGCGCGGATCCGGCGGCGCGCCTGGAATTTTTCTGCCGTCACCATGCCTCATGGGACGAACAGCTGAACTGCTATCCCATTTATCGCGCGTGAATTCGCGCTCAACGGAGGTAAGCGATGACTAGCCCTGGATTGCGGCGGCTGATGGCCGTGGGATCTCTGTTCTTTGCCGCGCTCGCCGGCGCAGCGGCCGCACCCGATCCCGGCTATAGCGCTCTGGTGACTCTCTTCGAACAATGGCGCGACTACGAGCGGCCCGCCATGAAGGACAATGTGCCCGATTACCGCCCCGGTGCCATGGCCGCCAAGGCGGCTACCCTTAAAGAGTGGCAAAAACGGCTCGATGCCATCGACACCAAGGGCTGGAGCATGGAGCAGATCAACGATTACAAATTGGTCGCCGCGGAGATGAACGGGCTCGATTTTAACCTAAGAGTGCTGCGTCCCTGGGCGCGCGATCCGGCCTTCTACGTCAGCGTATGGCCCAACCGCACCGACGTGCCCGCGCGCGAGGGACCGATCACGTATCCCGAAATCGAACTCTATGCCTATCGCTTTCCGCTGCTTGCACCGGCACAGCGTGACTTGACCGCGAAGTTCGGCGCCATTCCTGCACTGCTTGCTCAAGCCAGGGAGAATTTGCAGGCTAGCAACGCGCGCGATTTGTGGATTTACGGCGAGCAGGAACTGCGCAACCAGGTGGGCGCGCTCGCGTCGCTCGAAGCCGGCACCCTCACGGTAAGCACATTGGAGGCAAGTCAGCACGCCGATCTCAAAGGCGCGGCTCCGGGCCTGCGACGGGCGATCGCTTCTGCGCGCCAGGCCACCGAGGAATTCATCGCGTGGCTGGAACGCATGGCTCCCGGCAAGACCGGCCCCTCCGGTGTCGGCAAGGACAACTACAGCTGGTACCAGCAAAATGTGCACTTTATTCCCTTCGACTGGGACGAGGAGGTCGTGCTGCTGCGCCGCGAGTTGGACCGAGCGCAGGCGTCGTTGCGCTTCGAAGAACACAACAACCGCAAACTGCCGCCGCTCGAGCCGGTGGCCGATGCCGCCGCTTTCGATCGCCTTGCACACTCGCGGTTGGACACATTCGCCGAATTCCTCGTGCGGCAGGAAATCATCCCCGACAAGCCCTACATCAAAGCGGCTCTGGAACCGCAGCTGGGGCACTTCGTGCCGGAAGAGCAACGGGTATTCTTCACCCGCGTGACACATCGCGAACCCATGCTGCTGCTATCCCACGACTATCATTGGTTGGACTTGGCGCGCATGAGAGATGAACCCAATGCCAGTCCGATCCGCCGCCGGCCATCGCTGTCGAACATTTGGGACAATCGCGCCGAGGGCTTCGCTACAGCCTTTGAAGAGCTGGTCATGCATGCGGGTCTATATGACGACAATCCGCGAGCCAAGGAATTGGTATGGATCATGCTGGCCAATCGCGCCGCCCGTGGCTTGGCATCGCTGCATGTTCAGGCGAATGAGATCTCGCTGGAGCAGGCCGGCAGATTTCACGCCGAGTGGACGCCGCGCGGCTGGGCCAACCCGAAAGATCAGCTCACCGGATTCGAACAGCTTCTATACGTGCGCCAACCGGGATACGGCACCAGCTACATCACTGGAAAGGTGTTGCTGGACCGCCTGATCGCCGATTATGCACACCAGGGTGACCTGGCTGGCAAGCCATTCGTGCTCCGCGATTTTCTCGATCGCTTCAATAGAGAGGGCATGATCCCGATATCATTGATGGAATCGGAGATGGCCGCCGGCAATAGTCGGTAGCGAGAGGAAGTTCGGATGTCTTCGACGCCGCAACCGGCCAACAAGGGATTGCTACCGACCGCGGCTGCCTTCGCGATCTGGGGCCTGTTTCCGCTCTATTTCTATGCCCTGCGTCAGGTGTCCGCTGTGCAAATCATCGCACACCGCCTGCTGTGGTCCTGTCTGTTCGTACTGCTGTGGATCGCCATTCGTGGCGAGTTGTCCACGCTGCGTGCAACCTTGGCCAATCGCAGTATCGTGTGGCGGCTGGCGCTCAGCGCGACGTTGATCACCGTCAACTGGCTGGTCTATGTCTGGGGCGTCATGAACGGCCATGTCCTCGAAACCAGCCTTGGCTACTTCATCGGCCCGCTGGTCAACGTATTGCTCGGAGTAGTTTTTCTATCCGAGAGGCTCACTGCGGCGCAATGGACCGCCGTCGCACTGGCCGCCGCGGGCGTCGCCTACCTCACGCTCATGGCGGGCCGCCTGCCGTGGATCGCTCTGGCTCTGGCATTCTCGTTCGCGACCTACGGACTCATCCGCAAGGTCGTAAAAGTCGAGTCGCTGCCAGGACTCGCGACTGAGACGCTAATACTCGGCCCCATTTCGGCGTTGTATCTCTTGTGGTGCGAATCAGTGGGCACCGGCGCGCTCGGCCACCTAGGGCCGGGCGTCGACGCGCTGTTGATCGGAACAGGGCCGATCACCGCCGTTACGCTTTTCCTGTATGCCTTCGGAACTCGCCTCCTGCCGTACTCGACGGTGGGACTTTTGCAGTTCATTGCGCCCACTCTGCAATTCGCGTGCGGCGTATTCGTGCTTCACGAACCGTTGGCACGCTCGCATGCCGTTGGCTTCGCGTTTATTTGGACGGCGCTGCTGCTGTATGCGGTCGAAGGGTTGCGGTTGTCGCGCAAATCCCAAGCCAGCACCGTCTAAAGGCCGTACCAGCTTCCGGCGTGAGACGGGCATCGCCCTTCCTAGGAACATTTACTGCACTTTTCTGTTGTGTTATAGCAACTATTGGTTTTTTCTGAAAAGGCAGATACTTGCTGGATAACAGGCGGGATGCTGACGCTAGTGTCGACGCTTCACAACAATTTAAAAAAAGATGGCAAGGGAGGCCTTATGGGATTTCGTAGCACTTACGTCGTTGCATAAATTTTGGCCGCATCGATTTTTGACGGCCACCACGCGCAAGCAGCGGAAACCGAGAACTCAGCGGCGTTAGAAGAAATCATCGTGACCGCGCAAAAGCGCGCCGGCTCTGTCCAGGACACACCGTTCTCGGTATCGGCGACGTCTCAGGAACAGATCCGCAATTCCGGGGCGAGCGATATCGCCGACTTCGCGCGCAATGTCGCGGGCTTGACGATTGCCGACTTAGGGCCGGGTCAAAGTCAAATGGCCATCCGCGGCATCAGCTCCGGGCAGGTCATTCGCGACCAGCCGGGCGTCAAGGAGCAGGTCGGCGTTTATCTTGACGAGTCGCCGATTTCTATTGCCCTGTTCACGCCCGATTTGGAGTTGTTCGATCTCGAGCGCATCGAGGTGCTGCGCGGACCCCAGGGCACGTTGTTCGGCGCCGGCTCCGAGGCCGGTACGGTGCGCTACATCACGGTGCAGCCGAAGCTCGGAATCCTCGAGGGTATTGCCGATGCATCGGTCGAGTTGCCGAAGGGCGGCAGCGTGGGAGCCAGCGGACGCCTCGCGGTCAATTTGCCGATGGGCGATACTGCCGCGGCCCGGATTGTCATCTACGAGCATCATCTGCCCGGCTTCATCGATGCGATTTAACCGGACGGCAGCATGAAGAAGAATGTCAACGACGGTGATCGTGCAGGCTTCAGGGCATCGATTCTCTGGAGGCCGACCGATCAACTCTCCATCACGCCTCGTCTCGTTTACCAGAACTTGACTACCAATGGCTACCCGCGCGAGGACGCCTACAATATTCTCGGCAATCCCTACATGACAACCCAGCCGCCGGTCTCGATCGGCGAGCGTCAGCAGTACACGCAGCAACGTGAAGGCATCGACGATGATTTCGGTTTGGCCGACCTTAAGGTCGACTACGATTTCGGTCCTGCCACGCTTACCTCCATCAGCTCGTACACGCACCGCCGAGTCACGGTACTGCGCGATGCGACGCAGCTGACCGGCAGCGTAAGTTACGACGTCGGCATCCCAAACGTGAGGCTTAGCTCGCCTCTAATTGACCGCACGCACCTTAACGTGACGTCGGAGGAAT
>JANYIY010000389.1 GCA_025358615.1 Gammaproteobacteria bacterium
CATTCGCCTTGACTGCGGCAAAGTCAGCGTCCGCCTGATCTTTACAGCTCTTCTGCGCATCGCCGCCCAGCGCGTCGCACTTGGCCAGCGCGATCTTGCGCTCACCTTCGGCCTTGGTCACCGCGATGTCGTAGGCGTTGCTGGCCACCGTATTATTTAGGTCAGCGAGCTTGTCATCCACTTTGTCCGCGGCCTTACCGATGTCGTGCGACGCATCCTTCTGGGTGTCAGCCACTTCGGTGGAAGCCTTTTGCTGAGCAGCCGCCACATCCTTGGCAACGGACTCGGGCGATTTCGCATTGTTGCAGCCGGCAGCGCAGAAAAAAGTCAGTGCAATTATAGATATTGGCAGCGTGCGCATTATTGTCCCCTGGTTGATATGTATTCACGCAATCCACGTGAATTCAAATAGGCATCCATCAGCTCAGGCCGAAGTATAGGGTTCTCGTGCGGCGCTAATATGTCGTCCGCGGGGGCCGGGAGTTGTAGGGCGAATCCCACAGTTGCGGGACGAAATCGTCGACGGGCGGGACGAGTGCGATGGCCGGTCAGGACTTCGCAGGCCTGCACCCTGTCTCATACAGAACAGTTCAGCTCGCTCCGCTACAAGGTTGTCCGCCCCGATGCGACTACTCGATAGGGTTGCCTCCTGCCAGATTCCGCTGCGATTGGCCCTTGATCGCAGTCCGGAGGTTCCGTTCGAGGTCACCGGACCGAGTGCCTATGCCTCGCAGGTCGCAGCCTGTCCGCGGCGCTTCGTTCTCGGCGATGACCTGGCACGGGCGAGCGCTGAATTGGCATTTGCGGACGGCGCGCAATTGGCGGATTGCCTGGACCTGCTGCGCATACCCGCGCGAATGATGTGGATCGAATGGAACGACGAAGTGCATAAAAAGGTGATTCACGAGACGGGCTCGGCCGCCGAATTCGATGCGGCCGCACTCGGCAGGCGGGTCGGTGTGTTGCTGCGTGCCTCGGCTGACGGCCAACGTGCACTCGCAAGGACATTTTGGGTGGACGTTGCGACTGCCGAGAGTTCGGACGTTTCCCTGTCCCCGTTGGAGACACACATCGACCTGCGCGGGGAGTTCGCGGAAGCTGCGGAAATCGACGGCATCTTGGCGGGCGGCTTCGTGAGCATAACGGATCCGGCCAATCCAGCGATGGCTTCGCGGCTCGATCATGTGCGCTTTCGATTCGATGACGCGTGGTCGGCTTCGTAACGGGCCGCGGCCGCGGCCGCGGCCACGGATCCGGAGGCGCAGCGCCATGTGGTGCACGCCTCGCTGGCGGCGGTGGCGCGGGATGTGCCCTTGCTACTGGCCTTTTTTTATTGCTGTCGGCCAAGGATGCGAGCCGCTCGATGCCGGTTTCTCGCGTGGCAATTAATCGCAAACGACAGGCGCTTGGCCGGCTGGCGTTGCTCGACCATGTGGAAGTACGCGCCTCGCTCGATGCGGTCCATCAACCCTATACGCGCGCAATGCAAACCGACGGCCGCCAGTCGCCACGGCTGCATCACGTTCGCGGCCACCTCGTGCGCCGCGACAACCGTGTTTTCTGGCGCACGCCGCACCTGCGCGGCAGCGCCTTGCGCGGCATGGTGCGCTCGCGCACGGTGTGCCTGTCCTTTGCCCGGCCCCACGAGACCCGCGCATGCTTGCCGGAATCTAACCGGCTCTTCTGAGTCTTTGCCATGAATTCAGGGTTAGCGGTCTGCGCCATCCTGATCAGCCTCTGCCAGTATGGGATCACCGCGCGCGCCGAGAACGCCGAGGCCACGCCGCCGCAGGATGCGGGCGCCTGGCGCAGCCTCGGTCTTGGCCATCTGAAGCTGCATGAATCGAGTGCGGCGTTCGAAGCCTTGTCGAAGGCGTTCAATCTGCAACCCGACAATGCAACGCTGCTCATCCCTCTGGGAATCGCCGCAGCGCAGTTGGGTCAAACGGAGGAAGCCTTGGCCTGGTTGCGCAAAGCCAAGGCCACGCATTGGGTGGACATGACTCAGCTCGAAGTCGAATCGGACCTGGCAGCTTTACGCAGCAACCCTGAGTTTGCGGCGCTGCTGCCCGCTGCGGAGGACTTTGCGCATCCATTTCTCGAGAACGTCAACATCATTCACGAGTGGGACGGCGAGGCGGCCGGCGATCAATTCGGCTGGATTGCGCGGGTAGTCGGCGACGTGGACGGCGATGGGGTGAATGACTTAGTCACCTCGGCGCCCACCAAGGACATTCATGGCGAGAATGCCGGCCGCATTTATGTCTATTCCGGTGCAACGGGCGCGCTATTGTGGAGCGTGGATGGTGCGCCCGGCGATCAGCTCGGCACGGGTTTCGACGCCGCCGGCGACGTCAATGGCGATGGAGTTGCCGATGTGGTGGCCGGCGCGCCGGATATCGACACGGCGTACGTGTATTCCGGCCGCGATGGCCGGCTGCTCATGACGCTGCATGGCGAGGCCAAGGGCGATCGCTTCGGCGAGCATGTGTCAGCGGCGGGCGACGTCGACGGTTATGCCGACATCATGGTCGGCGCGCCCGGCAACAATGCGAACGGCAAGGGGGCCGGGCGTGCCTATGTGTACTCGGGCCGGGATGGGCACCTGTTGCTGGCGCTGAACGGCGCGCGCGCGGGCGACGCCTTCGGCAGTACGGTGGCGGGATACGCCGATGACAAGCATCGTTTCTTGGTGGTGGGGGCTCCGGGCGCGGGGCCGCATCAAACGGGGCGGGTGTATGTGTATCGCGACCTCGCCGCGCAGGTTCGTGCGGCGCATCCGGCATTCGTGATCGATGCGGATTCAACCGCAGTGGCGCTGGGCTTCATGTTCGTCTCGGTGCTTGGCGACGTGGACGGCGACGGTGTGCCGGATATCTTCGCCTCGGATTGGTCGGATGCGGGCAAGGGACCGCGTACGGGAAAGACATACGTTTATTCGGGACGCACCGGCCGCCGCCTGTATACCCTGACGGGTGAGACGGCGGGCGAGAGCTTCGGCACCACTCAGTCCGTTGCGGGCGATGTGGACAGAGACGGCGGCGCGGATCTCATCGTGGGTTCCTGGCAATACAGCGGCGCCGCAGAGGGCGGAGGCCGCGTCTACTTATATGACGGCCGCGAGGGCAGACTGCTACGCACCTATACCTGCCGAATCCCGGGCGACACTTGCGGTTTCGACGCCGTGGGCATGGGAACGTTCAATGCCATGGGTGAAGCGGAGCTCTTGATTACGTCAGGTTGGAGCGGAGTGCACGGTTATCATTCGGGGCGGGTTTATCTCATTTCCAGCGGCGTGCGGCCGTATGTGCCGAAGCATGGCAGGCGCTGGCACCTGTAGTTGGCAAGCGCTCATCGCTCGAGCCGCGCGGCGAGCCAATCCTTACGAGTTACGGTTGCATGTTTCATCATCGATCTCTCCTTCGTGTCGCCGCTTGCCGGCGTTTCATGTTCTGAGTTGTTTTGGGCGTCGCACGGCGCGGACCTTGCCGCTGCCGCCCCCGCCGCAGTAAAAGAGGTCTGCGCCGTCGGATTCGAGGCCGCTGACGGCGGTGTCGCGCGGCATTTCCAGCCGCTCAAGTACGGCGCCGTCCTGTGGGTCGATGCGCCGAATGTCGCTCTGGTCTCCTTCCCAGGTCCCGTGCCATAACTCGCCGTCGACCCAGGTCACGCCGGTGACGAAGCGGTTGGACTCTATGGTGCGCATGACGGCACCGGTCGCGGGATCGATCTGACGAATCTTGCGATCGCGGTACTGCCCCACCCAGAGACTGCCCTCGGCCCAGGCGAGACCCGAGTCGCTGCCGCTGCCGGGCGCAGGAATCGACGCCACCACATCGCCGGTGGCGGGATCGATCTTGTCGATGCGTGTTTCGGCGATTTGATACAGGTAGGTGCCGTCGAATGCGGTGCCGGCATCGCAGGCACACTCGAGCGTGCGCGTGGGCTTGCCGCTCGCGGGATCGAAGGCGAGCAGCTTGGCGCCGGTGGCGGCCCAGACGTGATGGCCGTCGTAGGTGACACCGGCTATTCGGTCGGCGCCGGGGAAAGGGCCATACTCGCGCACGATCTCGGCGGCACGCACTGCCTGGGGTTTGTTCTTGGCTGCTTTTTGGGTCATTGACTGGCTCCGTGTGACACGCCTTGGAATCGGCGTCGCAAGGCCAATCTACGCGAGCGGGAGTACAGCTGGGAGTAACAAGATTGTCGTGAATCCCGACAATGGCGGGGACAGCCAGCGGCGCGACCTTGCGTTGCCAATGGAGCGCACCCGTCCGGCCGACTCGAGCTCGACAAGCGCGCGCTGTACCGTGCGCTGACTGGCCCCAAGCGCCAGCGCCAGCGCCGAAGTCGACCAGGCGGCACCGTCGCAGAGCAACGCAACCAGCGATGCCTGGTCGCCGTCGAAGGGCGGCGCCAGGACGATTACGGCACGCGCGCCGCGCGCTTTGAGGACAAAGCCACGCTCAGTGGCCTCAATGTGCGCCAGTGTTCCGACGAGCGTGCGCAGACGACCAATCTCGACCCGCAGACGCGCTCGATGCGACTCGTTGGGGCGGCGCGTGCCGAACGCGCGCGCGATCAAGACCTGCCGATCGACATCGCCAGGCCACGCCTCGGCAAGCGCGCGAGCCAACGCGAACAGCACCGGCCGGCGCGCCAGCGGCTGCCACGCGGCACCGGCGCCCAAACCTCGACGACAGGCATCGATCAACAGCGTGTCGGTGGCCATGAGTCCCACGACTTCGTCGAGGCGCAGCGCCTGCTCGCCGCCGGCGAAGAGGCGCCGGGCGGCGGGGCGAGCGAGCGCCGCCCGTGCCTCCGCCACCTCAGCTAGGAGCGCCGGCACGCCGGCACGATCGGCTGCCTGCTGCGCGCGGG
>JANYIY010000394.1 GCA_025358615.1 Gammaproteobacteria bacterium
GATCCTCAATGGTAAGGATGTGATCCGACGACGTTTCATTGCGAAAGTTGATCATCGCCGCCAGCGTGGTCGATTTGCCTGCGCCCGCCGACCCCACCATGAGAATCATGCCGCGTTTGAGCATGACCAGTTCCTTGAAGACTTCGGGCATGCCGAGATCTTCGAGCCTGGGCATTTCCGCGGTAATGTAGCGCAGCACCATGGCAGGGTAGCCGCGCTGATAGAAAACGTTGACTCTGAAGCGGCCGAGTCCGGTTTCGGAGATTGCGAAATCGATTTCCAACTCTTCGTTGAAATACTCGATTTGATCCTGGGTCATCAGGCCTAAAGCCGCTTGGCGTACGGTCTCCGGGCTCAAGATCTGCTTATTGACCGGAAAGATCTTGCCTTCGATTTTGATCTTGACCGGTGCGTTGCACGTGAAAAACAGGTCCGACGCCTTGCGCTCGACCATGAGCTTGAACAGCGGCTTGGTGTTCATCACCTGAGCCGGAACATCGGGTGCCGCGGACATTAGAATACCTGGCCTTCTTCTTCCTCAACGATGTGCAGCGATTGACCTGCTTCTTCCGGATTCTTCATCTCGCGTTTGCTCTCGAGCTTCACGTGCAGCCGCAACTCGTTCTTCGAATCCGCATTGCGCAGCGCGTCTTCGTAGGAAATCATGCCGGCCTCGTACAGCTCGAACAGCGCCTGGTCGAAGGTCTTCATGCCCAGACGGTTGGACCGCGACATCACCTCTTTGATTTTGGCGACCTCGCCCTTGAAGATCAAATCTGCGATCAACGGCGAATTCAACATGATTTCCATCGCGGCGATGCGGCCGGCGCCGGCCTCGCGCGGTATCAGGCGTTGCGAGATCAGCGCGCGGATGTTCAAGCTCAAATCCATGAGCAGCTGTTCGCGCCGCTCCTCGGGAAAGAAATTGATGATGCGGTCGACTGCCTGGTTCGAACTATTGGCATGTAGCGTCGCCAGCACCAAGTGCCCCGTCTCGGCGAATTGAATGCCATATTCCATGGTCTCACGATCGCGGATTTCGCCGATCAGAATGACATCGGGCGCCTGGCGCAGAGTGTTCTTCAGGGCCAGGTGCCAGCTATCGCAGTCGACGCCGACTTCGCGGTGCGTGACCACGCAGCCCCTGTGTGCGTGCACATATTCCACCGGATCTTCGATGGTGACGATATGGCCTTTGGTCTTTTCGTTGCGATAGCCCACCATCGCCGCGAGCGAGGTGGACTTGCCCGATCCGGTGCCACCCACCAGGATCACGAAGCCGCGCTTGGACAGCACGACCTCCTTCAATATCGGTGGCAACTCCAGCTCTTCGAATGTCGGAATCTTGGCATTGATGGTGCGCAGCACCGCACCGGTAAAGCCCTGCTGCACGAAGGCGCTGACGCGAAAGCGCCCAATTCCGGGCGGTGCAATCGCGAAATTGCATTCCTTGGTGGCGTCGAACTCCTTGGTCTGCCGGTCGTTCATGATGGCGCGCACCAGACCCGCACTCTGCTCGGGGCTCAGCGAACGATCCGATTGCGGCCGGATTTCGCCGTCCACCTTGATGGCGGGCGGAAAGCCGGCGGTGATGAACAAATCGGAGCCCTTCTTTTCCACCATGCGGCGGAGCAGGTCCTGCATCAGGCGTATTGCTTGTTCGCGTTCCATAGTTTGTCCTTATCTTCCGGCGCGCCCTGCGCGCCGCCCCATAGTCGGGGTTCGCGGCTCTGCGCGAACCCCGTTGAAAGGGTGCGCACCGCGCACTAAATAGAGTCCTTGTTCTGCGCCTTGTACTTGGCCTCTTCACGGCTGACGACGCCCTTTTGCACCAGTTCCTGCAGGCATTGATCGAGGGTCTGCATGCCCTGGCTCTGCCCGGTCTGAATGGCAGAATACATCTGGGCAATCTTGCCCTCGCGGATCAAGTTGCGGATGGCGGGAGTGCCGATCATGATTTCGTGCGCCGCAATACGGCCCCCGCCCACGCGTTTCATCAAGGTCTGGGAGATCACGGCCCGCAGACTTTCCGAGATCATCGCCCGTACCATGTCCTTTTCCGCGGCCGGGAACACGTCCACGATGCGATCTATGGTCTTGGCGGCCGAACTCGTATGCAAGGTGCCGAACACGAGGTGGCCGGTTTCCGCCGCGGTCAGCGCCAGACGAATGGTCTCCAGGTCGCGCATTTCACCGACCAGTACCACGTCGGGATCCTCGCGCAGGGCCGAGCGCAGCGCCTCGGTGAAGCCCAAGGTGTCGCGGTGCACTTCGCGCTGATTGACCAGGCAGCGCTTGCTCTCGTGCACGAACTCTATGGGGTCTTCGATCGTGATAATGTGGTCGGGGCGGTTGTCATTGCAATGATTGACCATGCCGGCCAGTGTCGTCGACTTACCCGAGCCGGTGGGTCCGGTGACCAGCACGAGACCGCGGGGAAGCATGCATAAATCTTTGAAAGTCTTGGGAGCGTTCAATTCGTCCAGCGACAGGATGGCGGACGGAATATTGCGGAATACCGCTGCGGCGCCGCGGTTTTGATTGAAGGCGTTGACCCTGAAGCGCGCCAGCTTGGGAATCTCGAACGAGAAATCCGTTTCAAAGAACTCCTCGAACGCCTTGCGCTGCTTATCGTTCATGATGTCGTACACCATGCTGTGCACTTCTTTGTGCACCAATGCAGGCATATTGACGCGCTTCATGTCGCCGTCGACGCGAATCATCGGCGGGACTCCCGCCGACAGATGCAGATCCGACGCATTGTTCTTCACCGCAAAGGCGAGAAGCTGCGCGATATCAACCGCCATTTACGGCTCCTAATTCGGGCTGGTTTAAGCCAGTCGCAGTATATAAGAGGGTGTCCTCACCCAATATGTTAATTGGTCCGCAGAATTCGACGCTTCATGTGAACTACGTCAGGTCTCGGATACTTCAGGCAGCCGAGGCTGCCGGACGGGACCCGGCATCGGTCACCCTGGTCGCCGTAAGCAAGGCCCAGACTGCCGAATCCATACGCCTCGCCGCCACCGCCGGCGTCACGGATTTCGGAGAAAACTATCTCCAGGAAGCCCTGGCGAAGATGGATCGTCTGGCCGACTTGGCCCTGCGCTGGCACTTTATCGGCGCCCTACAATCCAACAAGACCCGCGCCGTAGCCCAGCGCTTCGATTGGGTGCACAGCATCGATCGCCTGAGCATCGCCCGGCGCCTGTCGGAGCAGCGGCCTTTTCATGCGGCGCCGCTCAGCCTGTGCATTCAGGTGGAACTGGTGCCGGAGCCGAACAAGGGCGGCGTGAGTCCGGCCGACGTGCGGCAGCTCGCAGACGCCATCGTGGCGCTACCGCGCGTGCAGCTTCGCGGCTTGATGTGCGTACCGCCGCCGCAAGCGGATGCGCCGGCGGAGCGGGCGGTATTTGCGCGCCTTCGCACCCTGCTCGAAGAGCTGAACGCGGACGGCCACAAGCTCGATACACTGTCGATGGGAATGAGCGGGGATTTCGAGTCAGCCATTGCGGAAGGAGCGACGCTGGTCCGAATAGGTACGGCGCTGTTCGGGAACCGGTAAGGGTAACGGAACCGGTAACGGAACCGCTATTCGATCGGCAAGGTACACATCGGGGGTTGGCATGAACAATATACGAAGGCTTGCATTTATCGGCGGCGGCAACATGGCCGCGGCGTTGATAGGGGGCTTGACCAAGCGCGGCCTGCCGAGTGAACGGGTGGTGGTCGCCGATCCGAGTCAGGACCAGCTGAATAGGCTGGTGCGTGACTACGGCGTCAAAACCGCCGCCGACAATGTGAGCGCCGTTGCCGGTGCCGAAGTGGTGATACTCGCGGTCAAGCCGCAGTTGCTGCGCGCCGTCGCGCTGAACCTGGCGCCGCATATGGCTGCGACACCCCCGTTGCTGATTTCGGTTGCGGCGGGCATTCCGCATGCGGCGCTCGCTCGCTGGTTCGGGCCGCGCGTCCCGATCATTCGTACCATGCCGAATCGGCCCGCCCTCAACGGCTTCGGCGCGACCGGCTTGTTTGCGCCGCCCAGCGTCGGCGCCGCTTACCGGGCGCTGGCCGAGACGATCATGGCGGCCGTCAGCGCCACAGTGTGGGTGGAGCATGAATCGCAGATGGACACCGTCACCGCGCTTTCCGGCAGCGGACCCGCGTACTTTTTCCTGTTCATGGAGGCGCTCGAGACAGCCGCACACGAACGCGGCCTGCCCACCCACATCGCCCATCAACTGACGCTGGAAACCGCGTTCGGCGCGGCGCAGATGGCGCGACAATCGGCGGACTCGCTGGCCACGCTGCGCGAGCAGGTTACTTCCAAAGGCGGCACCACCGCCGCCGCACTCGAGGTCCTGAACTCGGCCGGCCTTCGTGCTATCGTCGCGCATGCCGTGGCCGCGGCCGACCGCCGCTCGGCCGAACTCGCCGCCGAGTACGGCGTCCCATAAATTATCGGTCGGGTCGCCGTTACACGGCGTCCCCGACCCCGTTGAAAGGTGGCGCGAAGCGCCTAATTACCCATGGACGCGATTAGATACATCGTCGACACTCTGCTTTGGCTACTGACCCTGGCCTTCGTATTGCGTCTTTTATTCCAATGGGTACGGGCGGATTTTCGCGATCCCATGGCCGATGCCATCGTGCGCGTGACCAATTGGCTGATAATGCCTCTGCGTAAGGTTTTGCCGCCCGTCGGCAAGGTAGACACGGCCACCGTGATTGCGGTGATCGCCGTGGCATCGCTGCGCACCTTTGTCGCAATGGCCATGGTCGGTGGCGGCAGCGGCGATGTCGTCTCGTTCCTGCGCATCACCGTCATCGATCTGGCGGGTTTGGTGCTGCGCATCTATTTATTCGCCCTGCTGCTGTACTGGCTGACGAGTTTCGTGTCGCCAGGTGGCTACGCCCCCGGCGTCCGCCTGCTCGCGCAGCTCTGCGAACCGATCTTAAAGCCCGTACGGCGGATCATTCCGCCGATCGGTCAGATAGATTTCTCGGTGCTCTGGGTGTCGATCGTGATCGGCGCTTTGCTAGTGCTGCTTCGTTGAACATCGCCTCCTACATGCCTGAAATCACAGTGATCGAGACGCTGCGCCGCGCAGTGCACTGCGCTCAAAAGCACGCGGAAGCCTGAAAAACCAGCACCCCGCGCTTGAGGTGGCGCAAATCTTTTTTCACATTTCCGCTAAACATAAGCTTTTTTCTATGTTATTTTCGGCGCCGAGTTGAATTTGCGGGCAATACGTCCGCTCTCGCAAACATAAGCAGGAGATTTAATATGGCGAAAAAGAATGCAGCACCGACCAAGTCTGAAATTCTCGCTAGCATTTCGAAGGAAACAGAGCTTTCTAAGAAGCAGGTCGGAGCCGTGTTTGACTCGCTTTCCGCCTCAATCAAGA
>JANYIY010000413.1 GCA_025358615.1 Gammaproteobacteria bacterium
GCGACAATCCGCACTGTCACCAGTGGGGCGCGCTGCTTGCCACTCCCACTAAATTACTTTCCGCCGACGAATGGGCGGCCATGTTCCATGAAGCTGGTTTCACAGACGTAGTCCACTCGCGCATCCCAGATCCCACACCCACTCCCGCGATTTACACCGGCAAGTGGTTCCGCGACGCCGCCCAATTGGCTGGGAAGATGGTTCAATCCCGCCACGGCACCCTTCATTCCGGTGCCCGAGATAGCGGTGGATCCGGACAGCGGCACGACCCTGGGACTGATACCGACGTGGATACAGGCGGACGAGAATCACGAAATCCACCGCATCGTCGCGCCCGACATAATCTACAGCCCCAATTTCGGATTCGGGGTGCACGGACGCGTGTATGGCTATACGTCCGGGGATGAGCAATGGTCGATGGTCGTCGGCATCAAGCAGCGTGTTGAGCGTAAATTCGACGCGGAGTTCCAGCGCGGGCGCCTGCGTAACGAGCGTTGGTCGTTCACCGCCAGCGCGATCTACGATCGCGACGGCACGCCACGCTTTTACGGCATCGGCAATAAATCGCCGCTGGATGTCGAGACCAATTACACCAATCAGCAGGAACGGCTGCAGGTTCAGGTCGGACTGAATTTGACGCACGCGTGGCAACTGCTTTACACCGCGCGCCTGCAATTCGTGGATGTGCTCCCGGGAACGTTGGACAAAGTGGACTCGATCGAGGTGCGCTTTCCGGGTGCTCTCGGTAGCGCCACGCAATCGCTGAATCGGCTCGCCATCGTTTACGACACGCGCGACGATTTAACGGTGCCAAGCCGCGGCCTGCAGTTGATCGGCTACGGTGGATTGGCCAGCCGCGGCGGTCTGCTGAACGATTCCATGTACAGCAAAGTCGGGGCGGACGGGCGCTCCTTCCTGACCGTTGCCAAGGACACGATCGTGGTGACGCATATGGCTTTACGCTATCTGCCCACGGCGCACGACGTGCCGTTTTGGGCGCTCAGCAGCATCGGCGGCGGCGACAGCGTGGTCGGCGGCACTCAGCCGCTGCGCGGCTTCGGCCTGGGCCGCTACTACGATCGCGATTCCTTTACCACCAGCGTCGAGGTGCGGCGCAAGGTTCTGTCCTTCGATGCGACTTCGACCATTGTCGACATCGAAGTAACGCCCTTCATCGACATCGGCCGGGTGTTCGCCCACTCCGGCACGAATCCCGTGTCCGATCTGCATCACGTCTATGGGGTCGGGTTTCGCGGCATCGCGCGCCCGTTCGTGGTGGGATACGTAGACATCGGCTACGGCAGCGAGGGCGTTGCCGCATTCACGGGACTCAACTATCCGTTTTGAGACCTTCGGTCAGTCGGAGCAGAATTTGCGAATGCGCTCGCTGGTGTTGCGCAGGTAGTTGTCGATGTAGTAGTCGATGAGAGTTCTCGCGTAACTCACATCCTTGGACGAGGGAAGGAGCACGGCGGCATCGTTGATCCAGCCTTCGACGCAGTCGGCCTTCTCGGCATTGCCGGCCGCACAGTCGAGCAACTGCGAGAACGCCTTGCGATAGACTGCGAATTCCTTGCGCTGCATGGGCGCGCCGTGGCCGGGCACCAGCCGGACGAAGGGCGCTTTCTCCAGACTTGCCAGGGAGTCGCGCCAGCGCGCCGGACAGGCAGTTTCGAAGAACGGCGCCGGCAGGGTGACCAGGTCGCCTGCTAGCAGCACTCGAGTCTTGGGATCGAACACCCACACATCGCCGGCCGTCACGGCGTGGGTTTCCAGGTTGAGCTGCAAGGGCCGCCCAGCAATGCTCAAGCGAGCGGATTTCGCGATGACATCGGTCGGGCCGAGCGCGGCTCCCGCGTCGATCAGCGCGACTTCCGTGCGCATTGATTCTTGCGCCCCAGGATCCTTGGCGGCGCGCGCGATCTCCGTCATGAGCTGCGCACGATAGTCGGCGAGGAAGCCTGCACGAGCAGCGTCGATCGCCGTGCTTGCATAGACTTTGAGGTCCGGAAACTCGGTGCGCAGCCGCGGATTGCCGCCGACGTGATCCAGGTGCCAGTGTGAATTGATGATGGCGGCGATAGGCCGATGCTGCGCCCGGGCAAAATCGAGTATCGCCTGCGAGTGATCCTGGTGCCGTCCGGTGTCGAATACGATCAGACCCTGCGGGGCCGCAATGATGATGCTGTTGCCGTCAGGCTGGTGATTGGGCGTGGCTTCGCCAACTATGAAAAAAGTATCCGGTGCAATCCGCGTGGCTGCTGCGCCGGTATGAGCGCCGAGAAGCAGCGCCGTCAGCAGGCACAGTCGAGTGATCATGGGTGGCTGTAACGCCAGACCGGCGGCGAATGCCATGCAGATAAAGCGACTACCAAGCATGGTCAGCCTCATTCGTCAGTTGGATTACCCTGGGCCTATTAATTGTATATGCTGTTCAAGGCAAACACTTGCGGAGAATGGCAGGCGTGAGTACCGATGGGCAAGAAAAGCGATCTCGATTGCGTCCAGTAAGGCCGATCATCGTCACGCGGATACGCCAGCCTGCCACTGTGCATACGGCGCGGGTCACCGTGTTGTTTGCCGATCTGCGCGGCTACACCGGAATGGCGGAACGACTTCCGGCGGCGCGGGTCATGCCGCTGCTCGACGAGTTCTTCTGCACCCTCGCGAGTGCGGTCGAGAAAAGCGGCGGCACGGTGTTTCACCTGGCCGGTGATGGGATGATGGCCGGGTTTGGTGTGAACCAGGAGACGGGCAATGGGGCGCAAGCAGCGTTGACTGCCGGTCACGCCATGCTGGAGGCCTTCGTACCCATTGCCGCACGCTGGCGCAGCGAACTGTCCCTCGATGCGGGAATTGGTGTCGGCTTGCATCTGGGAGAGGTCGCTGTGGGAGCGTTGGGTCCGTCGCGCCATAAACGAACCACGCTGGTCGGCGATACCGTCAATGTGGCTGCGCGGCTGTGCAGCCGGGCGCGCGCCGGCGAAGTGCTGTTCTCATGTACGGTCGCCGCGGCCCTGGAAGATAGTGCGGCGGTGACGAGCGACGTCATGGGCGCCAGACCGTTCCTGCAGTTACCGCAATTCGAATTGCGCGGCCGCCGTGGTCCCATCGACATATGGTGTGTGCCCGCGCCCGAACGCCTCGCCCTGTAAGCCCGCGCCGAAACTGCTAAACTTCGCCACCCGGGCCCTCGTGGCGGAATCGGTAGACGCAACGGACTTAAAATCCGTTGATCGAAAGGTCATCCCGGTTCGAGTCCGGGCGAGGGCACCAGCAACTCGGTGGTTATAATGGATTGCGTCGTTTTTGCCGAGGCGCAGGTTGCGTTTCCACAAGAAATCGATGACCTGATCACCAACTTCGAGCAAAATTCTCCCACGGGCCTTATCATTTGCCATACCGATGGCATCGGGAGTCGCGACGATGAGACGAGTTGGGTTAAAACGTGAGCGCGCACCGGCGATGAGAGCCAGTGGGGTCTTGCTCGCCGAAGGTGCCAGCTTCAATGAGGCGATTTCCCGGCTGTCGCAGACCACGTTCGTGCCGAAGGGGATCTATCGGTTCCGTTCGCACGAGGCCGCCAACCGGCATGCCGAGGATTGCCTGGTGCGGGGCATGGGGCGCCTAGCTGCCACGCGCTTGAAAAATGCATGAGTTCAGCCGTCCGGCGACACTCGAAGACCTCAAACTGCTGTTGCGCTCACTCCATGAGCACGGTGCCGATTACTTATTAATCGGCGGCTACGCGCTTGCCGCTCACGGCTATCAACGTGCGACGACTGATATCGATGTGATTGTCCCGGCAACATCGCAAGCGGGACAGCGCGTCAAGGATGCTTTGATGGTCCTGCCAGATGGGGCTGCCAAAGACATCGACCCAAGGTGGTTCGAGGAAGGCGAAAACATCCGGGTTGCAGATGCCTTCGTGGTGGATATCATGCTCAACGCAAACGGGCAGACTTACGACACGCTGCGCCAATACGCCGAGACGATCGAACTCGACGGCATCCCGGTGAAAACGATCACTCTCGAAGGACTGCTTCTCACTAAGAAAACCATGCGTGACAAGGATGTGGCGGATCGGATCATCCTTGAGCGGGCGCTCGAAGTGTTTAGGTTGCATACCAGGCACGATGACGGCGGCCAGGGCAAAGAATGATCTTGGTACGGGCAGGCACGGGGAGGTAGGCAGCCAAAGCAGGATGGTGGTCGCGCCGACCTGGCTGCCACGAAGCAACACAATTCCCTGCTAAAATCGCTGCAGCGGCAACGCCTCTGTGCATGCCGCGGCCTCCGGAGTTCATTTGTTTCGCTACTTCGAAAAACTCGTCGCCCCCTACCCGAACACCCCGCCGCAGCCGCTGCCGCAGGGATTCTTTGCATTCCTTTGGGCCTGCGCGCGCGGGGTGCGCCGCTACATTGCCGCGATGACCTTGCTGACCGCGGCGATCGGCGTGTTCGAAGCGCTGTTGTTCAGTATTCTGGGGCATATCGTCGATTGGCTGGCCAAGGTGCAGCCGTCGCGGCTGTGGACCGAAGAACGCAGCCATCTGTTGCTGCTGGGCGCCGTGCTCACGGGCAGCACGCTGCTGATCGGCCTGCAAAGCCTGTTCAAGCAACAGGCGCTCGCCGGTAATTTCGCCATGCGGCTGCGCTGGAATTTCCACCGCAATATGCTGGCGCAATCCTTGAGCTTTTATCAGGATGAATTTGCCGGACGGGTCGCGGCCAAGCTCATGCAGACGGCGCTCGCGGTTCGCGATACCTGGAGGATATTGGCGGACATCATGGTGTTCGTGCTCATTTATTTTGTCACGATTGCCTTGGTCGTGGGCAATTTTCATATCTGGCTGCTGCTGCCCTTCATGGGCTGGCTGGGGATCTATTCGCTGGCCATGTGCTACTTCGTGCCGCGCTTAGGTGCGGTCGCCATGGCGCAGGCGGATGCACGTTCGATGATGACGGGGCGCATCACCGATGCCTACACCAATATCACCACCGTCAAGCTGTTCTCACATACGCAGCGCGAATCGAGCTATGTGCAGACGGCGATGGAGGAGTTCCTGCAAACCGTGTACCGACAGTTTCGCATGGTGACGGGTTTCGAGATCGTGAATCATGCACTCAGCATGGGATTGATCGCGAGCACGGCCGGTGTGACCCTGTGGCTATGGATCCAAGGACAGGTGGGAGTGGGAGCGGTGGCGGCAGCGACGGCCATGGCGCTGCGGCTCAATGGCATATCGCACTGGGTCATGTGGGAGATGGCGTCGCTGTTCGAGCAGATCGGCACCGTGCAGGACGGCATCAGCACGCTGGCCCGCTCGCCCACCGTGGTCGACCGATCCGATGCGCAGCCGTTGCGGGTCACGCGCGGCGACATCCGCTTCGAGTCAGTGAGCTTTGCCTACGGCGCGGCGGCGAGCGCCGCAGGCCCCGTCATCGACCATCTGAATCTGCACATCCGGCCGGGCGAGAAAATCGGCCTGGTGGGCCGTTCCGGCGCCGGCAAGAGCACCGTCGTCAATCTGCTGCTGCGTTTCTACGACATACCCCAAGGACGAGTCCTGATCGACGGACAGGATATTGCGCTAGCCACCCAGGATAGTCTGCGCGCGCAAATCGGCATGGTGACTCAGGACACCTCGTTGCTGCATCGCTCGGTAAGCGACAACATCCGCTATGGCCGGCCCGATGCCACCGACGCCGACATGGTGGCCGCGGCAAAGCGCGCGGAGGCGCACGATTTCATCGTCACGCTGGGCGATGCCGGCGGGCGAACGGGCTACGATGCCCATGTGGGCGAGCGCGGCGTCAAATTAAGCGGCGGCCAGCGCCAGCGGATCGCGATCGCACGGGTCATGCTGAAGGACGCGCCCATTTTATTGCTCGACGAAGCCACCAGCGCACTCGACAGCGAAGTGGAGGCGGCCATTCAGCAAAGTCTCAATCGCCTCATGGAAGGCAAGACCGTGGTGGCCATCGCACATCGGCTGTCGACTATTGCGGCCATGGACCGGCTGATCGTGCTCGACAAGGGGCGGGTGGTCGAAGAAGGTAATCACTACACATTGCTGGCTCAGGGCAACCTGTACGCACGCCTCTGGGCCCATCAGAGCGGCGGCTTTCTCGGTGAAGACGTTAATGACTCGGGATCGCCCCGGCGTCAAAGCTCTGCGGCGACTTTGAGTCCTTCATAAACCGCTTCCTCGGCGGTGCGCGGCGCGGCGGCATCGCCGATGACGTGAGTTTCGATGTTCATACCCTCGAGGGCATCGGAGAGATCGTCCACCGGCGTATGGCCGGTGCACAGCACCAATGTGTCGACCTTGTCGATCACGACCGCCTCGCCGCTGCTGATGTGCTGCAGATAGACGCTGTCCGAATCGCTGCCATACAGGCGCATATAGGTGAGCACCTTGATCCCGAGCTTGTGCAGGGAAGCTGCGGCCTGGTCTCGCACATAGAGCGGCAGGCTTTCTCCGGCGGCAATTCCACTGACGGCAAGCCGCACGGTTCTGCCCTGCTGCGCCAAGTGCTCGGCGATGCCGATGCCGATCCAATCGGCGCGCCAGTCGATGACCAAGACGGATTGCCCGACCGTCTCCGCGCCGCGCAACACCGCCCACGCGTCCACGATTTGCAGCGCGCCTTCCTGAGGAAAGGCGGGTCGATAGGGTACTGCGCCCGTGGCGACGAGCACCACATCCGGTGCCTGCGCCAATATTTTCGAGCGGTCGACTCGAGCGTTCCTGTGGACCTGCACGCCCGCCAATTCCAATTCGCGCTGCAGATTGGTGACAATCCCGCCGAACTCCGCACGCCCGGGCAGCATCTGCGCGAGCAACGCCTGGCCGCCGAGACGGCGCTCCGCCTCGAACAGGGACACGTGATGACCGCGTTCGGCCGCAATCGCGGCTGCCTTCATGCCGGCCGGTCCGCCGCCGACCACCATGACCTTCTTGCGATGCGTCGCGCGCGGCATATTGCCGAAGCGCAATTCACGCCCGCTGACTGGATTTTGAATGCAGGAAATCGGGAATCCCTTGTGAAAGTGGCCGATGCAGGCCTGATTGCAGCCAATGCACGCGCGGATGTCCTCGAGCGCGCCGCGCATGGTCTTATTAGGCATTTCCGGATCGCTGATCAGCGCCCGTGTCATGCCGCAGACATCCGCGTGATTGGCGGCGAGCACCGCTTCCGCGTCCTGCGGCTGATTGATGCGGCCGGTCACGAACACTGGGATAGTGGATTGCCGCTTGATGCGTGCGGCATAGGGCACGACATAGGCGGTTTTGATGGCCATGGGGGGCACGATATGCACGGCGCCGCCGAGGCTGGCCGAAGTGCCGACCGTAACGTGCACATAGTCGACGCTATCGCCGAGCAGTGCCACCGATTGCAGCGACTCCTCCTCGGTCAGCCCCTGTTCGTCGGCCTCGGTGCCCGAAATCCGCAATCCCACCACAAACCCGTCGCTCACTTTGGCGCGGATATCGGCAATTACTTCGCGCAGGAAGCGCAGACGCCGGGCAACATCCCCGCCGTAGGCGTCGTCGCGCAGGTTGACCCGAGGATTCAAGAACTGCGCCGGCAAGTAACCGTGACTGGCGACTATTTCCACGCCGTCCAGTCCCGCGGTCTGCATTCGCCGCGCCGCGTCGCCGTAGCCGTGCACGATCTCATCGATCAGTGGCTTTTTCAGTGCGCGCGGCATGACATGAAAGCGTTCGTTCGGCACCGAAGAGGGTGCGTAGGCCACGTTGAGCAGTCCGCCGTCCGCTTCGGCCATTTCACGGCCGGGGTGAAACAGTTGTGCGAACAGCACTGTGCCGTGACGATGCACCGCTTCGGCGACGCTGCGGTATCCAGCGATCGATGCATCGTCGGTGGCCATCAGCACATGATTGGTGTAGCGCGCGGTTTCATGCACACCCGATACCTGCAGCACGATCAAGCCCACGCCGCCGCGGGCTCGCGCCTCCTGGTAGGCGACCAAGGGCGCATTGACCGTCCCGTCCACCGGCAGAGTCGTGTCATGCCCGCTCGACATGATGCGGTTCTTGAGCGTGCAGCCGCGGATGCGCAGCGGCTGGAAGAGGTGAATGAATTCCGTCATGCGCCGATTGTAGTCGAAATGCCCGACGCGTCTCGTGTCGCTGCGCGTCTCGCGTCGCGGCACATTTTCGACTAATATAAGGCCACACCCCGGGCATCATGACTCTAGCAACTCTTCGCACCTGGCTACCGGAACGGTGGCTGAATCGGTTTACGCTTGCGCCCACGGATCTGCTGCGCGATGCGATCTACCGGCGGCTGTGGATTTCGATTC
>JANYIY010000428.1 GCA_025358615.1 Gammaproteobacteria bacterium
CGCGCTTTTTGGTCGAATCGAGATTGATGCGTTGTACCTGGCAACCGGTGCGCAGCTCGAAATTCGGGTTGGCCAACAACACCGGCAGGATGACGGTTTGCGGGGAAGATTTGGCGTAGTGCTCACAGGCGTGACGTTCGCAGAAGCCGCAGAAAACGCAGGCGTTCAGCTTCATCCCCTCCGGGTTGGTGTACGGCTGGCTTAAATTCGAGGACGGCTGGGGAAATGGATGGTAACCCAAGCTGCTCGCCGCCTTGCGGAACAGGGCGCCTTGATATAACTCTTTCTGCGGAGGCGTCGGATATTCCCTTGTCCGCGGCGACTCGTGCGGATCGCCGCCTTGCTGGATATGGCTCTTGATGTTGCCGGCCCTGCCGCTGGTTCCGAGCAGATACTCGAAGCGATCGTAGTGGGGTTCGAGATCATCGTAAGTCACACCCCAATCCTGAATGGTCACGTCCGGATCCAGAAAGTTTTTGCCATAGCGTTCCCAGGTACGCGTGGCCAGCTGAAAATCATTGCTCTGGAAGCGCCAGGTCTGGCCGTTCCAATGCACCATGGACCCGCCCACGCCGGTCCCGGGGAGAAACGATTCCAAGCGGCGAACGGGCAGAGCGACCTGCGAGTTTTGGTTGCGGAAAGTCACCGTTTCGCGGGCGGCGTCCTGCATCAGCGCCTTGCGCACAGAGAAGCGCAACTCATCGTGAATAGCCGGGCTTTGAAACTCAGGCACCGTAAAGCGCGACTGGCCGCGCTCCAATCCGACTACTTTATAGCCTGCGGCGGCCAATTCTTTGGCGACGATGCTGCCGACCATGCCGGTCCCGATGACGACTACATCCACCTCCTTGAGGCGTTCGGTCATCGAAGATCTCCCCTGTGTCAGCCGTGCTTGGCGCGGGAGATATCTTACTGTTACGGCAGCGGAGTGGCGAGCGGTTGCCCCTTATCGATGATCCAGGCGGAAGCGCCTAGGCTGGCAAAGTATCCGGTCACTGCGGCGATATCGGCGTCGTCCAAGCGCTGTGCCACCGAGCGCATCAATTGACCTGCGTCATTCTTACGCGTGCCCTGAAACGCTTTAAGTGCGCCGGCCAAATACTCCGCAGACTGTCCCGCCATGTAGGGCGCCGCGCGCGGGACCCCCATGCCGTCCGGGCCGTGGCAGCCGTTGCAAGCCTGAACTCGCTTGGTTTCATCGCCCTGGTTCGCCAGCTGGTGGCCGCGCGCCAGTGCCTGGGCGCTGAGCGGTGTGGCTTCAGGGAGATAGGCAGCGGACATCGCTGCATAACGCACGGCGAGCTTGGCGCGTTGTGGTTCGCTCAGTGCTTTGGCGAAGTTCGTCATGGTGGGACTGTCGCGACTGCCGTCCGTATAATTGTCCAATTGTTTTTGCAGGTAGTCGGCGGCCTGACCCGCGAGCCGCGGCACATGCGCCGCCGCCATGCCCTCGCCATGCTCGCCGTGGCAGGCAGCGCAGGGCGCAGCCGCCGCCGCGTCGGATGCAGCAGACGGTGCGGCCGCACTCACGGCAAGTTCGCAGCACATGGCCGCCAGCAGCGCGAAAACCATGGCTAGGCCCGGGCGCGGTGCCATGGACCTTCCTTATAGATTCGCAGGAATGTCTTGACGCACGTGGATATGTCCGCGGCCATCTTCGGCCAGGCTCATGGGTTCGCGCTCGAACTTCATACCATGCTTGTCGATCGCTTCGAAGTAATCGGCGTAGGCGCCAGGGAAGCCGATCATTCGCCAGGCCACCATATCGCGGTTGCCGCCGTAGACCGGATCGGCGAAAAATCCTTCCACCGTCATTCTCAGCAGCATGTCGAAGAATACGGCGGACGGCACACCGTCGAGATCTTGGCCACCGGACTCCAAGGATTTTAGGTAGGCATCCTGTGCATCGCCTGCCATCGCATGGAAAGGTGTGCCGTGCGCTTCGAGATCGCGATTGATGGCGCGCAATGAGGCGTGAAAGAGCTCGGCCGGCGTGAAGGGCAGTTGATAACCTTGAGTCGGCGTTCCGGCTTGCCAGGGACCGCTGCGATACAGCCGCTCGCCCGCGCCCCAAGCGCCACCCAGCTGTTTATCGAGGTAGTTGGGAACGCCGGCGCCGAGCGCGCCCGGGCCCGACTCATCCGCGGGAATGAGTCTTTCGCAAGCTGCCTCGATGAAGAGGACTTCCTCGGCATTGAAAAACAAATAGGTGATCTTGAGCGGCTCGGGCGTAACGGGAGCCGTCGCTGCAGCGGCGACGGCCGGCGCGGCGGCCGACAAGAGCGCACTAGCCGGTACGACGGCTGCCGCCCCTACCGTGGTGACAAATGACCGCCTGGTAACCTTATCCATGAGCGCCCTCCGGCTTTGCTATTTGCGAATCATCCTACCCCGACATTGTTAAGTTCTCTTGAATAATATTGCTCCGGTGGAAGATACCGATCAAGAGTACGAGTCGGTTGGTCCTGGTGTACGATCGAGCGAGCGGGCCGCGGGGCTACCTCGGCGAAGGATTCGAGCCGACCTTATTCATCTGGGGGGAGCCGTCGATGCGCAGAATGGTGGTTGCCGGATTTCTCGTAGTCCTCAGCGTCTCGGGCTGCAGTGCTATGAAGGCGTCGGATGCAGGGTCGGAGCCGGCTAGCCGCACAGGTGCCGTTGCTCCCGCATCCGCACCGCAATCGCCACCCGAATCACCGCCGCCACCAGCGGCGCCGCCATCGGCGCCGCCCGCGGCGATTGCCACACCCGCGGTGACGGCGCCAAATACTCCAGCGGTGGGAACGGCACCAAGTTCCAGCCCTGCCAAAACCAAGCCGACACTAGTTGCTCGGCCGCCCGCACCGGCGGGCACTGCGCCAGCGGCGGTTGTTCAGTCGAAGCCGCAAGCGTCCGCGGCACCGGCTGCGGTTCCGGCCACCTCACCTTCACCGCAGTCGCTGCCATCGCTCAACCTTCACGACCTGGAACAGCGCCTACGAGACACCCGCGCCATCGGCGTATTCGCAAAGCTTTCCCTCAAGAATCAGGTGGACGACTTGTTGAGCGCATTCCGGGAGATGTATCGAGTTCCGAATAGGCGCCCGCCCGCTGATTTACGGCAGCGTTACGACCTACTGATGCTCAAGGTGCTTAGTCTGCTGCAGGATAGCGATCCGCCGCTCGCGTCGGCCATCGCATCCTCGAGAGAGGCGATCTGGAGCATTCTCGCTGATCCGGACAAGTTCTCAAAAATCTAATGCTCATACCTCAAGGAGAAAACATGGCACCGCGACTTTCCGCTGCATCGTTGACGATAGCCGCTTTGCTGATCGGCGCTCCCGTGCTCGCGGATGACGCCGGACTCGGCAAGGACCTGAAGGCGACGATTGCACTGCAGGGCATGCCCTGCAATGAGATAGCGACGACCAAGCAGAACGGCGACAGCGACTACTCGGCCACCTGCAAAGACGGCAATCGTTACCACATCTTTGTGAACGCACAGGGACGGGTGATCGTGCAGAAACTCTAGCGGGAGGGCCGCCCCGATGCTGCCGCGGATCAAGGATTCGGTGCGTACCAGATCCGGTAGATGAGGTTGCCGCCGTCATCGCTCAGCAGCAGCGAGCCGTCGTTCAGTTGCAGCGTTGCGACCGGCCGCCCCCATACGTCGCCGTTGTCGACGATGAAGCCGGTCAGAAAATCCTCATACTCGCCGGTGGGCTGATTGGCTTTCATATGTACGCGCACCAGCTTGTAGCCGGTGCGCAAGCTGCGGTTCCAGGAGCCATGAAAGGCGGCAAATGCATCGCCCACGTAGTTCGCGGGAAAGGCCGACTTGCCAGTGCTCGCCTCGTAAAAAGTCAGGCCGAGTGAGGCCGAATGTGCTTGGTAGGGCACGTCCGGCAGCAGAACCTTGCCTTGTAGATCCGGCCGATCGCCCTTCAAGCGAGGTTCTTCGTTCGATCCCATGTAGTACCAGGGCCACCCATAAAACCCGGCGCGCTGAACTCGCGTTGAGTAATCGGGCACCAGATCATCGCCGAGCGCGTCGCGTTCATTGGTCGTGCACCACAACGCGCCCGTGGCCGGCTGCACCGTGAGACCGACGCAGTTGCGCAAGCCCGTGGCATAGGACTGTGGTGAAGTGGGGGCGGCCAGATGCAACACCAACACCGCCGCTCGACCGCTTTCCCGATCCCAGGCCGCGCCCAGACCGTGCTCTCTTTCCCATGCCTTGATCTCGTCAGGGGATTTCTTCGGCATGGATTCGGCGACATTGGATTCGGACCCCACCGACACGAACAGCTGAGTACCATCCGCTGAAAACACAATGTCGCGCGTGTAGTGGCCGCCGCTCGGCAGCACTGGGATCACCGATTCCTGCTCGCCGCGCGGCTTCACGTCTCCGCTTCGATACGCATAGCGCGTGACGCGATTTGTTTCGGCCACATACAGCCACTGCGGATTGTCGGCATTCGGATAGAACGCGAGGCCGAATGGCTGCTTGAGTCCCTGCACGTAGACATCGGCGCCGGCCGCGCGAGTGCCGTCAGTGGCGGGATGCAGCACCGAGATGCGTCCGCCGTTGGGTTCGCTGACCAGAATGTCGCCGTTGGCGGCAAGCAGCATTTTGCGTGGTCCATTGAGGTTGGCCGCGAAGGTATCGATATGAAATCCCGGCGGTACGGCGAGCACGACATTTGCCGGCCGTGCAATCAACTTAGGCTCATTACGGCTTGAGGGAGTGGCAAAGGGAGGTGGCAGCGTGGCGAGGCTGATGCGGTGCGCGCGCCGCGGAGTATCCAGCCGCCAATCGGCCGACGTCAGGCTGGCGGCGGGTACTGCGACGGTCTGCGAGGCATCGGCTTTCGCAGCGGCACTTAACGAGGTGCGTGCCGCATCCTGGAAATAAGCGATCAGATTGTCGCGATCCCGTGGGCTCGGCACTGCGATGACCATGGCAGTGCCCGGCACCAGCGTGCTGGGCGATGCCAGGAATCGGTTCAACGTGGCGGCGTCCCAAATCAAGTCTGCGGTGCGCATGGCGCCGCTGTACGAGAATCCCGCAGCGCCCGCCGCATGCCGACCGTAGACCCCCACTAACGTGGGCCCTTGAGCTCCGCCATTGTCGCCGAGTTGCGCCGAATGACAGATGCTGCATTGCTGGCGGAACAACGCTTTGCCGGCGGCCGCGTCGGCGCCGAGTGCCGGAGTGCTCGCGGCCAATAGGCGCAGTGTAATTGCGTACCATGTGAAGAGTATTGCTGGCTTCAGCTGCTGCATTTTATAGTGTATTCGCGGTGTCGGCACGCGCTTAAGTTGCGTGACGATCTGCTCACCCGCAGAATCCAAGCATTCCCTGTTTAAGGATCCAAGTGGCGCTGTTCGAAATTACCCTGCTGTTGCTGGCCATCGCCGTGGTGCTGATGCAGCTGGCGCGGCGCCTGCGCGTCCCCTATCCGGCGATGCTGGCGCTGGCCGGTGGATGTGTGGCTGCGCTGCCCTTTGCACCGCACCTCAGCATCGAACCGCGTTTGGCGCTGGCGTTGTTCGTTGCCCCGGCGGTGATGGATACGGCCTTCGAGATGCCGCCGCGGGAGATGTTGCGCATTTGGCTGCCGCTGACCTCGCTCGCGGTGGTATTGGTGTTGCTCACCACGGCTGCGGTTGCCTGGGTCGGCGTGTCTGTGGCGGGATTGCCGCTGGCGGCGGCGGTGGCGCTCGGCGCCATCGTTGCGCCGCCGGACGCTGCAGCCGCCGCGGCTGTGCTGCGCGAATTCAATCTGCCGCGCCGTACGATGGCGGTACTGCAGGGGGAAAGCCTGTTGAACGACGCGGTCGCACTGTTGGCATTCGGCTTGGCGGTGACCGCCGCCACGCACCCCGGCGGCGCTTGGAGCGCGGTGCTGCCCCGCCTGCTGTTCGCCGTCCCTGGCGGGGCGTTGCTCGGCGTAGCGGTGGCGCTGTTCGGCATGTACTCGATAAAGAAGGTGGCGGGCACCTTGTCGTCCATCATCGTGCAATTTCTGCTGACCTTCGGCACTTGGATACTGGCTGAACATCTGTCTCTGTCGCCCATCGTGGCCGTGGTCGCACTGGCCGCCGTGGCGGCGCGCTACGCGCCGTCGCGTTCCAGCGCCCGCGACCGAGTCAACACCAACGCTGTGTGGGCCATCGTGGTGTTCGTGCTCAACGTTCTGGCGTTCCTGCTGATGGGACTGCAGGCGCGGCTCATCGTCAGCCAGCTGCCGGCTGACGAACTTTGGCACGCGCTCGCCTTCGCCGGCATCGTGCTGGCGGTGGTGATCGGCGTGCGCTTCGCATGGGTGATGGGCTATGGATTTACCGTGCGCTCGTTTCGGCATTTTTTCGAGAAACGGGTGCTCGGCGCACCGGTGCCGACGGCGAGCATCGGCGTGCTGGTATCGTGGTGCGGAATGCGCGGCCTGGTGACGTTGGCCACGGCCTTTGCGCTGCCGCCGGAGTTTCCAGGCCGCAACGTGATCGTGCTCAGCGCCTTTGCGGTGGTGCTCGGCACTCTGGTCGTGCAAGGGTTCACGATTCGTCCGTTGATTGCGCTGCTGCGCATCGCTCCCGATGAGTCGCTCGACCATGACGTGGCCGATGCGCGCAGCGCCATGCTTGATGCGGCTCTCGGCGAAATAGCGGGTCATTCCGGCGCGGCCGCGGATGCAGTACGTGCCGAGTATGCCGCCGCCCGTAAAGCAAGCGCGGGCTCCGCCCGGCCCGAGACAGAGTACGACGCTTTGCGCCTGCTGGGGCTCGCGGCCGAGCGCAAGCTATTGACCGAGTGGCGCTGGAAGGGCCGCATACTCGACGACGTGTATCACCTGCTCGAGGACGAACTAGACCGCGCCGAACTGCACGCGGCACCGCTCGGGACGACGTCGCTCGAGGGATGATGGCGCGATCGGGGCGCAACCGCGGCGAGATTACCGCAGGGCCGCTTTGGCACGCGCCGGGCGCGCCGCTTCTTTTTTGTACGACTTGAGAATCGAGGCTAAAAGGCCCGGAAAGCGCGCGTCGAGCTCCGCGGCGCGAACCCGGCTCGTAAGGTCCACGCCCTTGCGTTCGCTCATCAGCAAGCCCGCCTCGCGAAGAATGCGGTAGTGCTGTGAACAGGTCGATTTCGCCATGGCCAGTTTTAGCTTCTGGGTCGCCTGCGTGCAATTCATGCCCGCAGGCGACAGCAGCAGTTTGCTGACAATACTGAGGCGCACGGGATCGGACAGGGCATGCAAAATGCCGGCAACCGTGACGTCGTCGATATGCGGATGCGCGAGCGGGCGTGCCATGCGCCAAGCATATCGCAAGACTTGCGTTCTTGATAGTTCTATAGTCCAATAGTTCAAGATTAGCGAACTAAGCGTCGGCCCGAAGCCGCCGCGATATCAATGGAAGGCAAGATGACCACATTATTCGACTCGCTCCAGGTAGGCGACCTTACGCTGCCGAACCGCATCTTCATGGCGCCGCTGACTCGCAGTCGCGCCGGCAGCGCCGGCATCCCCAACGCTTTGATGGCCGAGTACTACGCGCAGCGTGCCTCGGCCGGGCTGATTTTGACCGAAGCCACCGTGGTGTCTGCAACGGGCATCGGTTACGCCGATACGCCGGGCATCTGGTCCGCCGAGCAGGTTGCAGGATGGAAGCTCACCACGCGCGCCGTGCATGCGGCCGGCGGTCGGATTTTTCTGCAGCTGTGGCATGTGGGCCGGGTCTCCGACCCGAGCTTCTTGGATGGTGCGCTGCCGGTGGCCCCCAGCGCCATTGCCGCCACGGGCAACGTCAGCCTGATTCGGCCACCGACCGCGTTCGTCACACCGCGTGCGCTTAATCGCGGAGAAATTCCCGGAATTATCGAGGCCTTCCGCCACGGTGCCGTGAATGCGCAGCTGGCGGGATTCGACGGTGTGGAGTTGCACGGTGCCAACGGCTATTTATTTGACCAGTTTCTTCAAGACAGCTGCAATCTGCGTACCGACGACTACGGCGGCTCGCTGGAGAACCGCGCCCGCCTGCTGCTGGAGGCGGCCGATGCGGCCATTTCGGTCTGGGGCCCGGGGAGAGTGGGCGTGCATCTGGCGCCGCGCGGCGATGCGCATTCGATGGGTGATTCGGATCTACCGCGGACCTTCGAGTACGTCGCGCGTCGGTTGGGGGAGCGCAAGATCGCGTTCCTTTGCGCGCGCGAATATGCAGCACCGGATCGGCTCGGTCCGAAACTCAAAGCGGCGTTTGGCGGCGTTTATATCGCCAACGAGAAGTTCACCTACGATTCCGCGGAGCGGGCGGTTGCCGCCGGGGAGGCCGATGCGGTGGCCTTCGGCAACCTCTTCATCGCCAACCCTGACCTTCCGCAGCGATTCGCTTTACAGGCGTCGCTGAATGAGCCGCGGCCTGAACTATTCTACTCAGGCGGTGCCGCCGGCTACACGGATTATCCGAGCCTGCGGGCTGAGCATCAGAGTCCCGACTTGAACAGCAGCCATGCCCGGGTGAAGGAGCGCGTGTCCTCGGGGGTGTAGAGCGGTTGCAGCTCGAGTCGACTACGAACCTCGGGGGGCGGATAGATGAGGGTATTGCCGCGTACCGCCGGTTCGAGCAATGGCAACGCCGCGGCATTGGCCGTGGCGAAGCCGATAAAACGCGTAACAGAAGCGGAGATTGCGGGCCGCATCACGAAATTGATGAAGGCTTGCGCCGCCGCGGCGTTCGGCGAGTCGGCCGGGATGACCATATTGTCGATATAGAACGGCACCATTTCGCGGGCGAAGGAGTAGTCGATCTTGATGCTGCCATGCGACTCGCTCACCATGCGGCGCGCAACCATGGCATCGCCGGAATAGCCGAGGGCAAGACATAGTTCGCCCTCGGCGAGTTGCTGGTAGTAGCCGGAGGAGGAAATCCTTCGCAGGTAGGGCTGGATTTCCTGCAGCTTTGCCATCACGGCATCGAGACTCGCCTTGTCGGCCGAGAGCTTCGGTTGGCCGAGATAGCGCGACACCATGGGCAGAACATCGCCCCAAGAATCGAGCATGCTGATTCCGCAGCCGGCAAACTTAGCGGCGATGCTTTTCTTCAGCACCATGTCGAGGCTGCCCAACGGTGCGTTCGGCATGATGGCTTTGATCTTGTCGCTGTTGTAGAGAATCCCGGTGGTCCCCCACATCCACGGCATGGCGTACTGATTGCCCGGATCGACGGCTGTCAGCCGCTGCATGACTTGCGGGTCGGCGTTGCGGGCGTTGGGCAGGCTCGCCGGATCGAGCTTCTTCCAGAATCCCTTCGGTATTTCGCGCGCCAGTTCCGGCGAGGCATTCATGGTGACGAGATCGTAGTTTGAATGGCCCACCGACAATATGGTCTCGGCGGTCTCGGGAGAGTCGAGCACCGCGTAATTGACGTGGATTCCCGTCTCTGCTTGGAATTTTGCAATCAACGATGCCGGAAAGTACTCGGACCAGGCATAGATGTTGAGGATTTTCGCCCGCTCCGCGGCGGCACAGCTCATTCCCAGCCAGAGTCCGATTCCTAGCGCCGCGATTCGAACGGCCTTGCCGGGTGCCGTCATGGGCGCACCTTCGTGAGTTCAAGTCTTCGGATGATACAGTGCCGGATGGGCTTCTCCGCACGAAAACCAGGCACTCGCCGCGACTGCACTTACTATTTCGTTTCGGTGGCAAACTTTCCCGTTGCGAGCGAGTCTTTAACGAGAGTTGGCCGCAAAGGGTGAGCGGGGATGGCTGCACGTTTCTTGGCAATTAGTGCGCTTGCCGTAGTCGCGACGCTGGCGGCCGCGGCCGCGGCTGTATCCACGTTTCGGCATTCGCCCCTGCGGCCGGGTACGCTGCCCGGCAGCGCGCGCCTGCACGCTTTCGGCAGCCGCGGTGTGCCGTCGCGCCAAGGGTCCGCCGGCGCAAAATTCGACGGCCCGCTGGCGGATCTGTCACGCCACGCGTCCATGGCACGCCCCGACCGTGCCCTTGACGATTTGCGATCCATGGCTCCCGCAGTAAGGTTCAGGCAGAGCGCCGCAGGCGCGCCGCTGGTGCTGATCGATGCGGTGACGCGCGGTGATCCGCAGGCATTGGAAGCAGCGTTGGTGTCCTTGGGTCTGCGACAGCCTGCGGTGTATTCGAACGATGTAGGCGGCTGGCTGCCGGTGACGGCGCTGGATGCCGCGGCCGCGCGCGCCGAGGTGCACTCGATGCGCGCCGCCATGTCGCGCACGCGCAGCGGCGCCGTCACTTCCCAAGGCGATTTCGCGCAGCATAGCGATGTGCTGCGTTCCGCCAATTCGCTCACGGGCGCCGGGGTTACCGTGGGCGTGATATCCGATAGTTATGACTGCTACTCGGTGTACGCGGCCCACAGCGTGCCGGCCGCGGGCGCGGCGGGTTACGCATCCAATGGGTATCTGGCCACGGCGGCTATGGACGTCGCCACCGGCGACCTGCCGTCGCATGTCAATGTGATCGAGGAGGCGAATCCCGGTGACGGGGGATGCATGAACTACGGCGCTCCGACGCAATTGCCCTTCACGGATGAAGGCCGCGCCATGCTGCAGATCGTGCATGACGTGGCACCCGGCGCCGGGCTCGCCTTCTACACGGCGGAGAATAGCGAAGCCGATTTCGCGAATGGCATTGGCAAACTGGCGGCCGCCATCTCGGCCGGCGGTGCCGGTGCCAAGGTCATCGTCGACGACGTGGGCTACTTCGACGAACCGTTCTTTCAGGACGGCATCGTGGCGCAGGCCATCGATGCCGTGGTCGCGAACGGGGTGGCGTATTTTTCCGCGGCGGGAAATAACGGAACCTTGGCGTACGACAACACAGCGCCGGCGTTTGCCAGCCTATCGACCACGGCGCCAAACTCGGGCGAGACATTGCTGAATTTCGATGCCTCGGGTACGACGGACACGACTTCCCTGCCGGTGACCATTGCCGCGTTGGTGCCGGGCGAATTCGTCGCCATCATGGTTGCTTGGGATCAGCCCTACGTTACCGGCGCACCCAACAGCGGCGGCGCGACCAGCCACATCGATTTATGCATCAGCGGGGCTTCCGGCACTGACGAGATCCAGGGCTATGCTACCAATCCGGTGATCAGCGGCGGGGTTACCTGTACGGGACCCAACGCAACCGGTGCGGACCCGTATCAAATTCTCATCGTCGCCAATCCGGCCAACGCGGCCGGCAATACCGCCACGGAAACTCTGAATATTGTCGTGGGATTGGCAGACGGCAAGGCTGCGCCGGGGCGCATCAAGGTGTTAGTGGCGGACGATGGAGCCGGCAGCACTATCAATGCCTTCCCTGCGAACAGCGCGGGCGGCACCCTGCAGGGTCATCCCGGCGCGGCCGGAGCGGTGGCGGTGGGCGCGGCCTACTTTTTTAACACGCCGGCCTGCGGGACCACGCCCGCGGCACTTGAGTATTTCTCGGCGCGAGGCGGTGACCCGATTTTATTCGACAGCGCCGGTACGCGGCTCGCGGCCTCCGAATTCCGGCAGAAACCCGATTTGGTAGGTCCGAATGGCGGCAATGACACTTTCCTGGGCTACACGCTGGCAAGCGCCGGCGTCACCGGTGGCTTGCTCAACACCACCATCAACGCCTGCCAGAATAACCTCAGCTATCCGAATTTCTTCGGCACCTCGGCCGCCGCGCCGCACGTGGCCAGTATTGCGGCCCTGATGCTGCAGGCGAATCCGGCACTGAAGCCCACGCAGATTTACCAGGCGCTGTTAGACAGTGCCTTGCCCATGGACCCAACGTCGCCCAATATCGATGCGGGTTATGGCTTCGTGCAGGCGGACGCGGCATTTGCCGCCGCGCCACACGCGGTGCCCGTTGCGGCTGCCGCTGCGGCCGGCAGCGGTCATGGCGGCGGCGGCGGCGGATTGGATATGCTTGGGCTGTTCGGCCTGGCAGGCATGGGCCTTGGGCGGTTTTTTCGATTGCGGCCGCGCGTGTTAATCTAGAGGCGTGAAACGCACCCTCGTACGGGAAATACTGACGCGAGGCTGCCGCGCCGGCGGCACCGCCGCTGTCTTGGCCGGTCTGCTGACATTCGCGGGCGTGCAACGCGCGCATGCCACGCTGTACACGCTGAAGAGCCCCACCGATGTCGTCCTCGGCGAGGACAAGTCCGTCGTAACGGTTTACGAGGACACACTGTACGACCTGGCTCGAAAATTCAGCTTGGGTTCTGAGGAATTGATTCGGGTCAATCCGGGGATCGACCCCTGGCTGCCGGGCGCCGGCAAGACGCTTGTGGTTCCGGACCGTCATATTCTGCCGCCGGGGCCGCATGAGGGAATTGTCGTCAATCTCCCCGAGCATCGGCTCTATTACTATCCAAAGCCCAAACGCGGCGGGCCGATTGAGGTCATCACGTATCCGGTAAGCATCGGCAAGATGGATTGGCGGACGCCGCTCGGGATCACTCATGTGATCGGCAAACAGAAGAATCCTGTTTGGTATCCGCCGGCATCGGTGCGCAAGGAGCATCTCGAGGCGGGCGATCCGTTGCCGGCGAGCGTGCCGTCGGGTCCGGACAATCCGCTGGGGTTATTCGCGATGCGTTTGGCCGCGGGCAACGGTACGTATTTGATCCATGGTACCAACAACCCCATCGCCGTGGGACTTGCCGTCACACACGGCTGCATTCGCATGTATCCGGACGATGTGGCCGCGTTATTTCCGCTGATTCCGGTGGGCACCGTGGTACGCCTCATCAACGAGCCGATCAAAGTGGCCTGGCTGGACGGCGAGCTTCTGCTCGAAGCGCATCCGCCGGTCGATGCGCAAGGACAGAGTTTCGAGCCCAACATCGATCAATTTGCCGACATGCTGCGTGGGGCCGTGGGAGAAACCACGGTGGCCATCCATTGGGATTACGCGCGCGAGGTATTGCAGAAGGCGGACGGCGTCCTCGCCACGGTGGCTCTGGAAGCCGACGATCCGAATCTGCCGCCACCCGCGGCCGACCCCGCTTCCGCTCCTGCACCACCCGGCGACGTGCCGACTTCCGGCGCGGGGCGCTAGGCGCCGCAGGTCGAGTCTGTACGAATCAACTCGCGAGTCGGTGCGTTCCGGACATCCGGGGCGCTGGGCCACGTTGAGCGCGTTGGGCGTGGTCTTCGGCGACCTTGGCACCAGTCCTCTGTACTGCCTGCAAACGGTGGTGCAGGCCACGGGCGGTCAATTCAACGCGCACAGCGCGCTCGGCATTCTCTCGCTGATCGTGTGGACCTTGATTCTGACGATCTCGATCAAGTATTGCGGGCTGGTCATGCGCGCCGATAATCGCGGCGAAGGCGGAATTCTCGCGCTGATGTCGCTGGTCGGCGCAAACGGCTTCAAGCCCGGCTTCAAACTCCTGACCGCGATGGGACTGCTGGGTGCTGCGCTGATCTACGGCGATGGCGTCATTACGCCGGCTATTTCAGTTTTGAGCGCCCTGGAAGGCGTCAACGTCGTGACGGCGTCGTTCAAGCCGTTCGTCATGCCGATGGCGGTGGTGATTCTGTTCTGCTTGTTCGCCGCACAGCGTTTCGGCACCGAGAAAATCGGCCGCACCTTCGGTCCGGTGATGCTGCTGTGGTTCATGGTCATCGCCATCCTGGGTGGGCTGTCCATCGCGCGCCATCCCGGTGTGATCGCGGCGATCGACCCGCGTTATGCGGTGCAGTTCATGATGCATTCGGGAGGCGCCGGGTTGTTGGTGCTCGGCGGCGTATTTCTGTGCATCACGGGCGGCGAAGCGCTGTATGCCGATATGGGACATTTCGGCAGGGGACCGATTCGCTGCTCCTGGTACGCCATCGTGCTGCCGTCGCTGCTGCTGAGCTACGCGGGACAGACGGCCTTTCTCATCGACGAAGGGACGGTCGCCGGTAATCCTTTCTTTCAAATTGCCCCGGCGTGGTCGATTTATCCCTTGGTAATGCTCGCGACCCTGGCCACCATCATTGCGAGCCAAGCAATCATTACCGGCTCATTTTCCATGACCCGTCAGGCCATGCAGCTAGGCTGGCTTCCGGCCGTGGCGATTCGGCAAACGTCCGACCAAATCTATGGGCAGATCTACGTTCCCGCGGTGAACTGGCTGTTGATGGGGGCGACCATTGCAACCACCATCGCCTTTGGCAGTTCGGTTCGGCTTGCGGCTGCCTATGGCACCGCGGTGTCGACCACCATGCTGCTGACCACGGTGTTGCTGTTCCGGGCGATGCGACAAGTGTGGCGCTGGCCCATCACCGTCGCGATTGCCGTCGCCGGCTTTTTTGTTATCGTGGATGCCAGCTTCTTTCTCGCAAATCTCTTAAAAGTTGCTGATGGGGGATGGCTGCCGCTGAGTCTCGCGGCCGTACTGTTCCTCATCATGATCACCTGGCGGACCGGCAGCGAGGGCATTCGCGCAACGCTACGGCAGTCGCCCGAATCCACGGACCGGTTCTTGGCCAAGCTGAAGAGCGGGGCTATTCCGCGGGTGGACGGCACCACGGTGTTCTTGACGAGAAGCGCGCAGAAGGTATCGCGGCTGATCATGGATCATGCGCATTTCGCAGGCGTACTGCCGCGGCATGCCATCGCGCTGAGCGTGATTTTCGAGAACACGCCGCGCATCGTTGGGCCGCACTGCACGGTGGTCGACAACGTCGGCGAGGGCTTGTGGCATGTGGAGGCGCGCTTCGGGTTCTTCGAAATCCCGGATTTACGCCGCGCGCTCCTTAATGTCCCCGGTCTCGATGCCGCGGTCGATTTCGACAAAGCGCTGTTCGTCGGGACGCGGGACCTCGTCGTGCACAAGCACGAAGGCGCCATTCTGCGTGGCTGGCGCTTGGCGCTGTTCGCGTTTCTCTACCGTAATTCGGTGAAGGTGGTGGATCGCTTCAATCTGGCGCCCGAAAATGTGATCGAGATTGCCAGGCAAATTGAGATCTAGTTTCTCGGCGTAGGAGAAACGCCTAAGCTATTGTCAGACGGGGCTGGATCCCTCAATCACCTTCCCTTCTGCACTGCCGAAACCGATGCGCACGGCCCCGGATTTCTCGCACCAGCCGCGCAAAATGACGCTATCCCCGTCCTCGAGAAAGGTGCGGAATTCATTTGCACCAATCTGGATCGTCCGACTCCCGCCGCGGCTGAGCTCCAGCAACGATCCTGCTTCCGCAGGAGTGGGCCCCGACTGGGTTCCGGTCCCGAGCAGGTCGCCGGCGCGTAGATTGCAGCCGTTGACAGTGTGGTGTGTGATGAGCTGTCCGATGGTCCAGAAGGCGTGTCGATAGGACGTCGAGGAGAGGCAGTGCGGCGGTTCGCTTCGCTCGCGCATGGTTGCGCTTTGAATCAGCGCTTCAAGCCGGATGTCGATGGCCCCGGCATCGCGGTTGCCGGGAGAGTCCAAATACGGCAGAGGCGCGGGAGCTCCCTCGGGTCGAACAAAGGGAACTCGAAACGGCGCCAACGCCTCGAGAGTAATGATCCACGGCGAAACCGTCGTCGCAAAGTTTTTTGCCAGGAAAGGACCCAGAGGCTGGTATTCCCAAGCTTGCAGGTCACGGGCCGACCAATCGTTGAGCAGGCACATGCCGAAAACATGGGCCTCGGCATCCGCCATTGGAATTGGCGCACCCGCCGCGTTGCCTTCGCCGACGAACACCCCGAGCTCGAGTTCGTAATCCAGGCGTCGGCTGGGGCCGACGACGGGTTGCCCCGCGCCTGGGGGTAGCCGCTGCCCGATGGGTCGGCGGAAACACTGCTGCGACACGCCGATTGACGAACTGCGGCCGTGGTAGCCGATGGGCACCCATTCGTAGTTTGGCAGCAAGGGCTGGTCGGGCCGCAGCATGCGGCCGACGGCTGTGGCGTGATAAATCGACGTGTAGAAATCCGTGTAATCGCCGATTTGCGCCGGCAGGGAGAATTCCGCATCGCGCTGCGCCACCAGGCAGTGTTGCAGGCCGGATTGCAGCGGCGATCCGGTCAGTAGGCTCTCGAACAGCGCGTCGCGCACGGCACTTAGCACCTGCGATCCGAGCTGCATCAGTGCGTTGAGCGAGGGCAGGGCGCCGGCACGAATTCCCGCCGCGGCTTGGGCCGCCCCGGCATGGGCCGCCCCGGCTGTGGCACCGAACAGGTCCGATCGGGCGAGTGCGGCAAGATCGATGATCTGATCGCCGATCGCGACACCGCCGCGAAACTGCTCGGCAGCGCCGCGCCGGCGAAACACCGCGAACGGGAGGTTTTGGATGGGAAAATCGCAGTCAATCTGATTGGCCGATTCCAGCCAGCTGCGCGCCCGCGGATTGTGGGTCGCATTGAGTGGGATGGAGTGGCTCATGGCCGAGTCGGGTCGAAGTGCTTCTTGAGCTCGTGCCAGTAGGACATATAGTCATCCTGCAACGGCGGTACTCCCTGCAAAGCGCCGCGGGTGGGTTTGATCACCAGCTTGGTCTCGAACATGAACGCCATGGTGCCGGTAATATGTACAGGTACCGAAGTGTCGGCTGCACTGGCCTTGTCGAAGGTGGGCGCATCGGGACCGTGGCCACTCATGCAGTTGTGCAAGGAGGCGCCGCCGGGCACGAAGCCCGTGCTTTTGGCATCGTAGACACCGCAGATCAAGCCCATGAACTCGTTGGCCACATTGCGATGGAACCACGGTGGCCGGAAGGTGTTCTGCATCGCGAGCCAGCGCGGCGGAAAAATCACGAAATCGATGTTGCCCGTGCCGGGCGTCTCGCTGGGCGAGTGCAGCACCAGAAAAATCGACGGGTCGGGATGATCGAAGGAAATCGAACCCATGGCGTTGAAGCGGCGCAGATCATACTTGTAAGGCACACAGTTACCGTGCCACGCGACCACATCAAGCGGCGAGTGATCCATGCGGGCAACCCAAAGCCGGCCGAGAAACTTGCCGATCAACTCGCATTCACCGTCGAGGTCTTCGTAGCGCGCCACCGGCGTTTGGAAATCCCGCGCATTGGCCAGGCCATTGGACCCGAGGGGTCCGAGGTCGGGCAGCTTGAAAGGTGCGGCGAAGTTCTCGCAGATATAGCCGCGCGCGCCGTCCGCCGGAACGTCGACGCGGAAGCGTAGACCGCGTGGGATGACCGCGATTTCCTGTGGCTCGACTCGCATGCGACCGAGCTCCGTGTCGAGCGTCAACGTGCCAAGCTGAGGGACGATGAGCATCTCTCCATCGGCGCTATAAAAGTATCGACGCCGCATCGGCTGATTGGCTGCATACAGATAAATCGAGCATCCGGAATGCGTCTCCGGTGAGCCGTTCCCGGCCACCGGCACCAGGCCATCGACGAAATCCGTAGCTGCTGCAGGCAGTGGCAAGGGATCCCAACGCAGCTGGTTCGGCGACTGCGGCGCGTCATTCACCACGTCGTCGAAGCGTGCGTGCGCAAGGCGCTGAAACGGGTGGTGCATTACGGCAGGACGTATGCGGTATAGCCAGGAGCGGCGATTGGTGTGTCGCGGCGCGGTAAACGCCGTGCCCGAGAATTGCTCGGCATACAAGCCGTATGGGCAACGTTGCGGCGAATTGCGACCCAACGGCAGTGCGCCCGGCAGCGCTTCGGTGGCGAATTCATTGCCGAAGCCGCTTTGATATCCGGTCTCGTTCACTTGGGGCACGGTTGAGCTCACGGTCGCAGTCTATAATATCGGCGCCATCGAAGTCGCGAACTGGACAACATGCGGAAGGTCACTCAATCGGCGCACGCGGCGCCTACGGCGAGCGCCGTAAAAGATCGAATTATGTCGTTGATGCGGGACGCTTCCACCGAAATTACCCCGGTGGAGGAGAGTCGCCTGCCGGAACTCGCCGCCATCCTTGCGCCCGGCACGCCCGTATATGTGGCGCATACGCCGAATGCGAGCTTCGCTGAGGTGATCCGGGCGGCGCTAGCGGTGCGCCGTGCAGGATTTCTGGCGGCGCCGCACATCGCGGTGCGACGCGTTCCGACAGCGGCGGCGTTGCGTGCTGCGCTCGCGGAATTACGGTCCGGCGGCGTCGAGCACATATTACTCATCGCCGGCGACGCGACGCAGCCCTTGGGAGAATTCTCCAGCACTTTGCAGGTACTTCGCTCCGGCATTGTGCAGGAATCAGGTATCACCCGCATCGGCGTCGCCGGACATCCTGGCGGGCACAATGCGGTACCTTCCGACGCACTTTGGGACGCGCTTGAGACCAAACAGGCGTTCGCTGCCAGCGCGACGCTGGCCATGCATGTAGTTACCCAGTTCGGACTCGACGGCGGCGCATTTCGGGCTTGGCATCGAGAACTCGTACAGCGTGGGATCCATCTGCCCGTGCGCGTGGGGATTGCCGGTCCCGCGCCGATTGCCCGATTGGTGCACTTCGCGATCCAGTGCGGTATCGGTACATCCACCCGCGTGCTGTTGCGCAATCTCAACGCCGGCACCCACTCCGCCGGCTGGGCCGTCACTCCGGATCAGCACTTGTTGGGTATTGCCGATGCGCCGCTGCCGGGGCAAATCCTCGGCCCGCACTTCTTTGCCTTTGGCGGCGTTTTGCAGACGGCACGCTGGATGCGGAAAATCGCCGCCGGCGACTTTGGCATCGATGCGCAAAGCGGTAGATTCCGGCTCAAGCCCTGAACCTGGAAACGCACGTAGGAGTGTCGTTAAAGCCACGCCAATTGCAATCTGATGGTACTGACTGCGCGCGCCGCATGTATCAGGGTTATTGCGCGCGGCTGAAGGCTTTCAGCAGCCGATAAGTGAATTCGACGCTCTCGTCGAAAGCCTGAATGCCGATACGTTCATCCCTGCCGTGGGCGCGATTCTCATCGACGTCCTGCCACACTCCGCTGATGTCATAGCTCACCATCCCCGCGTTGCGAGTCTGCCGGTCATCGCTGAAGCCGGTCGCCATGGTGGGAATAATGGGTACATTGGGCCACATCGAGTGCGCGAGCAGCGCGACTTTTTTCATCAGTTGCGGTGTGGGCGGCGACTCGGGGCTGACGATCGGCGGCGCGTCGAGCGTCACGTGTATGGCGGGATCGGCCAGCGTACCCACCAGCAAAGTATGTACATTGTCCGCCGAATCCCCGGGCAACATGCGGCATTGGACGGTGGCTTTGGCTCGCTGCGGCAGGGCATTTTCCGCGTGCCCGCCCGAGATCAGCGTCGCCACGCAGGTGGTGCGCAGCTGCGCGTTGAGGCGCACGTTTTGGCTGAGCCGTTCGGCTGCGGCGAGGTCGGGCGGCAGTTGCGCAACCGCACGCATATCGATCGCGGTCGACCCGCTTTCAAGGGCGGCAAGCTGCGCAAAACTCTCACGGGTGGTGGCCGTCAGCATCACGGGAAACTTGAAGGCCTGCAGGCGTCCCAACCCTGCGGCCAGCCTGTAGATGGCGTTATCGGGACCCGGAAGGGAACCGTGCCCGCCGGGGCTGGTGGTTTCCAGTGTGAAAGTCAGGTACGTCTTCTCGCTGGTCCCCACCTCGAAGAACTGCCTCGCGCCGTTCTTGGTGGCGCCGCCGCCGCCGTCGAGGTTGATCACCAGGGCCGCGTTGATCAGATCGCGGTGCTCCTTGAGCAAAAAGGCCGGACCATTGGCCTCGCCGCCGGCTTCTTCGTCGGCGGTGAACGCAACAATGATGTCACGCTCCGGAACGAATTTCTCACGCTTCAGGCGGATCAGCGATTCGACCAGCGCGGCATCGCCATCCTTCATATCCATGCTGCCGCGCCCGTAGAACCAACCCTCTTTCTCGGTCAATTTGAAGGGATCGACCGACCAATCCTCGGGCCTGGCTTCCACCACATCCAAGTGACCCAGGAACAACACGGGATCGATCGAGCGCTTGCCGCGGTAACGAACCACGACGTTGCCCTTGGTGGGTTGGTCGGCGGGAGCTACCAACACCACATCAGCCGCCGCGAAGCCCGCGCTCAACAGCCAGCCCTGGATGGCTTGGGCAGCTGCCGTGGATCCGTGCGCATGGGTGGTGTTGATCTCGACCAAACCCTTCAACATGTCGCGGGCAAGCTGCTGATCCACCGCCGGCGGTGTGGACGGCGCGCCGGCTCCCCATACGGACGCTGTTATGGCCAAACTCAGGATCCATACCCATACCCGCATTGAATTCTCCTAGGCTTTGCAGTTCACTGCCAGCATAGCGGGAAGCAAGGGGTGAACCAATGCGGACGATGATTATTATTGCGGGTGGATTTCTGCTAAGGGGGGTATGCGTCGCCATCGTGGTGCGCCGGCGATTGGCATGAGTGGGGATCTGCGTATGAACAGCACCAGACTCGAGGCATTCAGCGACGGCGTCCTCGCCATCATCATCACCATCATGGTGCTCGAACTTAAGGTACCGCACGGCGAGACCCAGGGCGCGCTGCTGCCACTGATCCCCAATTTCTTAAGCTATGTCGTGAGCTTCATCTACGTGGGCATCTACTGGAACAACCATCACCACATGCTGCAAGTCTGCGAGGCGGTCACAGGACGGGTGTTGTGGGCCAACCTGCATCTGCTGTTTTGGCTGTCGCTGCTTCCGGTCACCACGGCATGGATCGGAGAAAACTATTCCGCCGGGGCACCCTCGGTGCTCTACGGGGTGGTGTTGCTGATGGCGGCCATCGCGTATTGGCTGCTACAGCAGGTGATTATCGGTGTACAAGGGCCGGGCTCGCTGCTCAAAGCGGCGGTGGGTGCGGATTGGAAGGGAAAGGCGTCACCGCTGCTTTATTCGATCGGCATTGGCGCCGCATTCTATTCACCAAGGCTCGCTCAGGGCGTGTACGTACTGGTGGTGCTGCTGTGGCTGCTGCCGGACCGCCGCATTGAACGTGTGCTCGTTCGTAAGTAGCGCCTTGCAGGCCGCGCCCTGCGGGCCGCGCGTTGCACGTTGCATGCCGCACGTTGAACGCCGCACCTATACAACGCCCTTGGCGCGCAGTGTCTCGATGTCCGCCGCCGATAGGCCTAGGCGTTCCGCGAGCACTTCATCCGTTTGCGCTCCCAGGGGTGGGGGAGCGCAACGGTAGCTCACCGGCGTCTCCGAGAGACGCAAGGGATTCGCCACCAGCGACACCGTGCCTGCGACGGGGTGCGGAAGTTCGATACGCATGGCGCGGGCGCGCACTTGCGGGTCATCGAAGACCGCGTCCAGGCTGTTGATCGGCCCGGCCGGCACCCCCACGGTCTCAAGGGCAGCGACCCAGTGGGCCGTGGAATGGGTCACAGTGACGGCGCTCAATTTGTCGATTAATTCGCGGCGATTGAGCACCCGTTGTCTGTTGCCGGCGAAGCTGGGATCGGCGGCAAGCTCCGCGAGCGCCAGCACTGCGCAAAGCCGGGCAAACTGCGCGTCGTTGCCGACGGCAATGACCATGTAGCCATCGCTGGTTGGAAAATCCTGATAGGGAACGAGATTAGGATGTGCATTGCCCGAGCGGCGCGGTGCGCTGCCGCTGACCAGATAATTCATGGCTTGATTCGCGAGACATGCGACCTGCACGTCGAGCAGGCCCAGATCGATGTGCTGGCCGATGCCGCTGCGTTCACGATGCGCGAGCGCCGCTAGAATCCCGATGGCCGCGTACAGACCGGTCAGAATATCGGTTACGGCGACGCCGGCTTTTTGCGGCCCGGCTCCCGGTTCATCATCCTCACGTCCCGTAATGCTCATCAGGCCGCCCATGGCCTGCACCAGCAAATCGTAGCCGGCTCGCGGGGCGTAGGGACCGGTCTGGCCGAAGCCGGTGATGGAACAATAGATCAGCCGTGGGTTGACGGCGCGCAGCGATTCGTAATCCAAGCCGTAGTGCGCAAGGCCGCCGACTTTGAAGTTCTCCA
>JANYIY010000439.1 GCA_025358615.1 Gammaproteobacteria bacterium
CGCCGCCGAACAGAATCAGCGGCGCGCTCAGCCAAAACGCGGTCACCAGGCCGCTGGTCGCAGCGCGGCTCCAGTGAAATTCTTGGGTGAGGGGTGGAACCAGCAGCACGAAGCAGTACAGACCGCCGCCATAGACCATGAAGCCGGCCAGAAAGAGTGCCGCGAGTACTTTGCGGCCGTGATAGTTGAGCATCGGGGCATCGTACCGAAGGCGGCGGCGATTGTTTGGGTCATCCGCCCACGCCGTGCGATCATCGGCGACCGCGGGGCGCAGAACTTAAACGGGTGGACGCGAACATGAGCGAGTTTCCAGCGGCGCAAGTGCTGCGAGTGAACGGCGATCGCCTGTGGTCGCGGCTGATGCAGATGGCGGAAATCGGCGCGACCGCGCACGGTGGCTGTAACCGTCAAGCGTTGACCGACGAGGACCTGGCGGGGCGCCGGCTGCTATCGCGATGGGCCGAGGGGGCGGGCTGCCGGACGCGACTCGACGCGGTGGGAAACCTATTCATCCGGCGCGCGGGGACTGACGATACGTTACCTGCGGTCATGACCGGAAGTCATCTGGACACGCAACCGACGGGCGGCAAATTCGACGGCGTGTACGGCGTCCTGGCCGGTCTCGAAGTGATCGAGTCATTGAATGATCATCGGCTGAGCACGGTGCATCCGATCGAACTCTCGGTGTGGTGCAATGAGGAGGGGAGCCGCTTTCCCATGGCCATGATGGGTTCGGCGGTTTGGGCCGGGCGCTTGCCGCTCGAGACGGCGTATGCGTTGACCGACCGTGCCGGGGTCAGCGTTCGCCAAGAACTCACGCGAGCGGGGATTGCGACGGATGCCACGCTCGCGCGCCAGGCGGTCAAGGCGTCGTTCGAAGTGCATATCGAGCAGGGTCCCGTGCTCGAGCAGCAATCCAAGACCATCGGTGTGGTAACGGGCGTGCAGCATATGAGCCGTCACGAGGTGGTGGTGGAGGGCCAGGAGGCGCATGCCGGACCCACCCCCATGGACATGCGGCGCGATCCCATTCGTGTGCTGGCAGATTTGCTGCCGGCGCTGTATGCGGCCACCGCGCAACGCGGTAAAGACGCGCGTATCACGTTCGGATTCATCGAGACGCTGCCCGGATCGCCGAATACCGTACCCGGGCGGTTGCGCTGCACCGTGGACATTCGCCACCCCGACAGGCAGCAGTACCAGGCCTTGCACGAACAGTTGAACGAGTTAGTGCGCGCTGCCCTCGAGCGGCATGCGCTCGAGGGCCAGGTCCGCTGTGTGTGGGAGGCGCCGGGCGTGAGTTTCGATGCTGACTGCGTCGCGGCGGTGCGCAGCGCGACCGCCGCGCTCGGTTTTGAATCGTTGGAGATGGTCAGCGGCGCCGGTCACGATTCCTGCAATGTGGCGGCGGTGGTGCCGACTGCCATGGTGTTCGTTCCCTGCGCCGGGGGCTTGAGTCACAACGAGGCGGAGAGTGCGTTGCCCGGTGATCTGGCGGCGGGCGCCAATGTGCTGCTGCATGCCATGCTGGCAATGGCGATTGCCAAGGGCTGAACCGCTGCGGCGCAGATTTGCCGCGCTATTTGAACCGCGACCAGTCCTATGTTGGAATGCGTTTCGCAAAATGCGCCGCTCACAGATCACGATGAGGATTTCATGCGACAGCTACAGATTCACACAGACCGATCGACAGCGCTTGCCGCCGGCATCGCAACGCTCTTATTGGCGGGCTGCGGAGCGGGCGTCGCCACAGCGGCCGATGCGCCCGTTGCCCCTGCGGTCACGGCCTTGCAGTGCGGCCACCTCATCGACACGGCGAACGGCAAGACGCTCGGCGCGACGACCATTGTAATCGAGGGCGGACATGTCAAAGAAGTCTCGAGCGGTGTGCAATCTCCTGCGGGCGCCAAGGTCATCGATCTGTCGACGCAAACCTGCATGCCCGGACTGATCGATTCGCATACGCACTTGACCGGGGAGACCAGCCGCACCGGCTACGTCGACAAGTTTCATTGGAATACCGCGGACTACGTGGTCCGCTCCACGGTGTATGCGCGCCGTACCTTGCTTGCGGGATTCACCACCGTGCGCAACTTGGGGGATCAGGACAACGAATCGGTGGCGCTGCGCAACGCCATCAATGCGGGAATCATTCCCGGTCCCAGGATTTACACCGCCGGCAAGGCGATGGGCAGCACCGGCGGGCATGCCGATCCCACCAACAGCTATAGAAACGATCTGATCGGCGATCCGGGGATCGCCGATGGGGTCATCAACAATGTGGAGGACGCCGTGAAGGGCGTGCGCCTGCATTACAAGATGGGCGATGACGTGATCAAGATCATGCCCTCGGGCGGCGTGCTCGACGAAAGCGCGAGCGGCGACAATGCGCAGATGACTTTGGACGAGATCAAGGCGGTGGTGGCTACGGCGCATGATTATGGATTTGCCGTGGCCGCGCATGCGCATGGCGCCGAGGCGATTCGCCGCGCGGTGTTAGGCGGCGTTGATTCCATCGAGCATGGTACCTATATGGACGCCGAGGATATGAAGCTCATGGTGGAACACGGCACCTGGTACGTGCCCACCATCATTGCCGGTGACTTCGTGGCGCGCCAGTCCAAGGTGCCGGGGTATTACCCGGCTCAAGTCGCCGCCAAGGCTGCGGCAATCGGCCCCTTGATTCAAGCCACGGCGGGCCGCGCCTACAAAGCGCATGTGAAGATTGCGTTCGGCACCGATGCGGCGGTGTATCCGCACGGCCAGAACGCGCATGAATTCGAGCTCATGGTGGAGGCGGGCATGCCGCCGATGTTCACCATTCAAGCGGCGACGGTGAGCGCGGCGCAATTACTCCGGCACGACAAGGAATTGGGCACGGTCGCCGCCGGCAAGCTCGCCGACGTGGTGGCGGTTCCGGGCAATCCCATCGAGGATATCAGCGTCATGAAGCGCGTGAGCTTCGTGATGAAAGAAGGTGTCGTCTACAAGCTAAATTCGGTGCCGGTGGACACAGCGCTGTGAGGTCGTCCCAATGGATTTAAAACTCACCAAGAAACTCGCACTGGTCACCGGCTCCACTGCCGGAATCGGCAATGCCATTGCCGCGTCGCTGGCGCGCGAAGGCGCCACGGTGATCGTCTCCGGCAGAACGCCGGCCGCCGTGGACGCAGCGGTGGCGGCGATGCAGGCCGAGACTAAGGGCGACGTGCTTGGATTCGCCGGCGACTTGAGCGAAGCCGCGGTCGCGGAGGTCTTGGTGAAGCGCCATCCGGCGGTCGATATTCTGGTGAATAACTTGGGGATTTTCGAGGTGCGGGCGTTCGAAGATATTGGCGACGCCGACTGGCGACGATTCTTCGATGTGAACGTGCTGAGTGGTGCGCGTCTGTCGCGGCTGTACCTGCCGGCCATGCGGCAGCGTAACTGGGGCCGGATCATTTTCATTTCCAGCGAGAGCGGCTACCACATCCCGGCGGAAATGATCCACTACGGTATGACCAAGGCGGCGCAGATTGCGGTGGCCCGCGGCTTGGCCGAGACCACCGCCGGTACGGGAGTCACCGTGAACAGCGTACTGCCGGGGCCCACGCGCTCGCGCGGTGTGGGCGATTTCGTCGCTGAGATGGCCGCTAAATCCGGACAGAGCCCGGAGACGCTGGAAAAGGAATTCTTCAAGACCGCGCGGCCCAGCTCGCTGCTGCAACGCTTCGCCACTCCCGAGGAGGTGGCGGCCATGGTGACCTATGTGGCGAGTCCTCTGTCCTCGGCAACCAATGGCGCGGCGCTGCGGGTCGACGGCGGCGCGATCAAAAGCGCGTTCTAGCCCGTGCTTTTGATTTAGACAGTGCCTGCTGCCTGCGCAGGCTGCGGCGGCGTATGCGCGGCGCGACCCCGATTGATGGCCGCGGCAAGTTCGACGGCCGCCGCACGAATCGCAGCCGCTGACCCGCCCCCGGCGTAGATGATGCCGCGCGAGGAGTTGATCAGCAGGCCGGCGCCGTGCGCATCGAGACCCGCCTCGAGAGTGGCGTCCAAATCACCGCCCTGCGCGCCAATGCCAGGCACCAGGAAGGACACCTCGGGATGCGCCTGGCGCAGTTCAGCCATTTCGCGCGGATAGGTGGCGCCCACCACCAGCATGAGATTGCGATTCTGGTTCCAATGCTGCGCGGCGCGCTCGGCCACCCGTCGATACAGCGGCAGGCCATCGCTGGACAGGTCCTGAAAATCCTTGGCGCCGGGATTCGAGGTGCGGCACAGCAGTATGGCGCCGTGCTCCGGCCGGGCCAGGAAGGGCCGTACCGAATCTTCGCCCATGTAGGGATTCACCGTGACCGCGTCGGCGCCGTAGCGATCGAAGGCTTCGCGCGCATAGGCCTCTGCGGTGTTGCCGATGTCGTTGCGCTTGGCGTCGAGAATGACCAAGGCCGCGGGTGCTCGTTCGCGAATATAGCGAATGCTGGCGACTAATTGATCTTCGGCGCCCACGGCGCTGTAGAAGGCAATCTGCGGTTTGTACGCGGCCGCGATGTCGGCCGTGGCATCCACGATGCGGCGGTTGAAGGCATACAGGGGCAGGCTGTCGGCAAAGCGATCCGGGGCGCCCTTAAGGTCCTTGGGCAATTTCGCGGGATCCGGGTCGAGGCCCACGCAAACCAGGCTGCCGCTTAAGTGCTGCGCTCGGGAGAGCCGTTCGGCGAAGGTCATGCAGCCATGATATCCAGCCCCGCCGACGCTGGCGAGCGCGGCAGCGTAAGGGAGTATGCTGGCGGACTCACCGTGAGAACCCAATTGCCAAGCAAGCTTCGTACTGGACCGCGATTGGTGCTGCAGCCGGCGAGTCGGCGCGCGGCGCGGCATACCAGCACCAGCGCGCTAAAGCGCTTTTTCGCCATCGCCGACGCCTGGGAGCTGTCGCCGCTGCAGCAGTGCCGGCTGCTCAAGATTCCCTCCCCGCAGGTGCTGACGCGCTACCGCCTGGGCCAGGCGCCGCGTCTTTCGGCAACGCAGCAGGAGCGGGCGGCGTTGATCGCCAATATCCAATATTCCCTCAGCGTCGACGCCACCCCTAAGGATCGCGCCTGGGCCTGGGTGCACGCGCCGCGCGCAGCGCCCCCGTTCGAAGGCGACAGTCCGCTGTACTTCATGCTGGAGAACGGCTTGCCGGCATTGCGGGAAGTGGCCCGCCTGCTGGTCCGCGAAAACGAACCCCGCTAACGGGCGCCGCAGTTATACTAGGGGGCTATTCCGATGCGAATGTGGCGGAATTGGTAGACGCGCCAGACTTAGGATCTGGTGGGGTAACCCGTGCGAGTTCGAGTCTCGCCTTTCGCACCACGCGTTGGTCGCCAGTGCCGACACTAGCCAACCCTAGAGGATTGTCATGCAAGTTTCCGTAGAGAGTACAGGTAAGCTCGAGCGCCGCATGCAAGTGCAGGTGCCGGCCGCGCGCGTCAGCCAGGAAATCGATGCGCGCTTGAAGAATTTGAGCCGCACCGCGCGCCTGAACGGTTTCCGCCCCGGCAAGGCGCCGATCAAGGTCATCCGCAGCAGTTCGGCATGCAGGTGCATCGCGAAGTGATCGGCGAGCTGCTGCAATCGAGCTTTGCCGAGGCCGTGACGGAAAAGAAGCTCTTGCCGGCGGGCAACCCGCGCATCGAGCCGCAGAGCATGGACGAGGGACAGGACCTTAAATACGTCGCGACGTTTGAGGTTTTCCCTGAGGTGACTTTGCAGCCCTTCGCTACGCTGGACCTGGAGCGGGTGACGGCCGAAGTCACCGCGAGCGATATCGACGCGATGATCGAGCGCTTGCGCAAGCAACAAATGAAATACACGCCTGTAGCGCGCCCCGCGACAAGCGAGGACAAGGTCACCATCGATTTCCTGGGCAAGATCGACGGCGCGGAGTTTGCCGGCGGCAAGGCCGCGGACCTCGGCATCGTGCTCGGCGAGGGACGCATGCTCCCCGAACTCGAGGCCGGACTGATCGGTGCCTCGGCCGGTGAGCAGCGCGATGTCACCGTGAATTTCCCCACCGATTACCGTGCCACCGAGCTCGCCGGCAAGCAGGCGATCTTCAGCACCACCATTAAAAAGGTCGAGCAGCCGACGTTGCCGGAACTCGACGAGGAATTCTGCGCAGCGTTCGGCGTCAGCGAGGGCGGAATTCCGAAGCTGCGCGAGGATGTGGCGGCCAATATGCGCCGCGAGCTCGAACAGAACTTACGTAATCGCAACAAGACGGCGGTGATGGAGACGATCTACCTGGCCAACCCCATCGATGTGCCGAACGCTCTGGTCGAGTCACAGATCCGCGACATGCAAATCGAAGCCATGCGCCGCGCCGGCGCCAAGGACGTGTCGCAGGCGCCGCCGCGCGAGCCGCTGGTCGAGCCCGCGCGCCGCCGCGTCGCGCTCGGGCTCATATTCAATGACGTCATTCGCCGGGAAAACCTGGTGCTCGACCCGCAGCGCGCGAACGCCAGACTGGACGAGATGGTCGGTGCCTACGGCGATCCCGCGGCCCTGAAACGGGCTTATCAGCAGAACGCCGACGCCATGCGGCAGGTGGAAAGTCTGGCGCTTGAGGACCAGGTCGTGGATTGGATACTCGACCATGCTAAGGTGCATGAGAAGGCTGCGAGCTTCAAAGAGTTGATGAATTTCGAGGCGTGAGCGGCCGCCATCCTTGAAAGGGCGGCATCAGCCCTCACAGAGCACAGAGTTAGGTCACGTTTGAGAAGGCAGCATTCATGACGACGCGCGCATTGAATTTAGTCCCGATGGTGGTTGAGCAAACGGCTCGCGGCGAGCGCGCCTACGACATCTATTCGCGATTGCTCAAGGAACGAGTGATTTTCATCGTGGGTCCGGTGGAGGACTACATGGCGAATTTGATCGTCGCGCAGCTGCTGTACCTGGAATCGGAAAACCCTGAGAAGGACGTCGCCCTCTATATCAATTCGCCGGGCGGCTCGGTGAGTGCGGGCCTGGCGATTTACGACACCATGCAGTTCATCAAGCCGGATGTAAGCACCATTTGCGTCGGCCTCGCGGCCTCGATGGGCGCGGTGTTGCTGGCCGGCGGTGCGGCCGGTAAGCGCTACTCTCTGCCGAACTCGAAAATCATGATTCACCAGCCCTCGGCCGGCTTTCAGGGCCAGGCCTCCGATATCGACATTCACGCGCGCGACGTCATGGAGACCAAGACGCGGCTGAATGGCATATTGGCCAAGCATACCGGCCAAACCATCGAGCGCATCAAGCTGGACAGCGATCGGGACAACTTCATGACCGCGGAAATAGCCCGGGCGTACGGTTTGGTCGACTCCATGCTCGAGAAACGTGGCGAGATACCGACAAAGGCGTGAGTGGGGGCTCGGTCACAGCCTGCGAGTCCTTATCTTTGCGTGAGGTCGGCTGGGTGCTATATAGTCGGTACTGTAGCCGCTTTCCCTGTGGATATTCGGCGGGCGCGGTCAATTTGAGGACAGCATGAGCGAAGATTCGCGCGGCAAACATGATGACGGCAAGTTGTTGTACTGCTCTTTCTGTGGAAAGAGCCAACACGAGGTTCGGAAACTCATCGCCGGCCCCAGCGTTTTCGTCTGTGACGAGTGCGTGGAGCTGTGTAACGACATAATCAGAGAAGAGCTCGAGGAACGCGCAGAGCGCACCCGCGACAAGCTCCCCAAGCCCCAAGAAATCAAGAAAGTCCTCGATGAATACGTCATTGGCCAGGAACGCGCCAAGCGGGTCCTGTCGGTGGCTGTCTACAACCACTACAAGCGGCTGCAGACGCGCGGCGCGGAAGGCGTGCGTTCGCGCGATGAAGTGGAGCTCGCGAAGAGCAATATTCTCCTGATCGGGCCCACCGGGTCCGGCAAGACCCTGCTCGCCGAGACTTTGGCGCGCCTCTTGAACGTTCCCTTCACCATTGCCGATGCCACGACTCTGACCGAGGCGGGCTATGTCGGCGAGGACGTCGAGAACATCATTCAGAAGCTGTTGCAGAAGTGCGATTACGACGTGGAGAAGGCGCAGACCGGCATTGTCTACATCGACGAAATCGACAAGATCTCGCGCAAGTCCGACAACCCGTCGATTACCCGGGATGTCTCGGGCGAGGGCGTGCAGCAGGCCTTGCTCAAGCTGATCGAAGGCACCATTGCCTCGGTGCCGCCACAGGGCGGTCGCAAGCATCCGCAGCAGGAATTCTTGCAGGTCGATACCACCAATATTCTGTTCATCTGCGGCGGCGCCTTTGCGGGTCTCGAGAAGATCATCATGAACCGCACGCACAAGAGCGGCATCGGCTTCGTCGCCGAGGTGCGCGAGCAGAACGCGCGGCCACATGGCAATGACGTGTTTCACGACACCGAGCCTGAGGATTTGATCAAGTACGGCCTGATTCCGGAATTCGTCGGCCGCTTGCCGGTGGTGGCGACTCTGGAGGAGCTGGACGAGGAGGCGCTGATTTCGATCTTGATGCAGCCGAAGAATGCGCTCACCAAGCAATACCGCAAGCTGTTCGACATGGAAGGCGTGGAATTGGATTTCCGCGAAGACGCGCTGCGCTCGGTGGCCCGCAAGGCCATGCAGCGCAAGACCGGCGCCCGGGGCCTGCGCACCATTCTCGAGAATGTGCTGCTCGACACCATGTACGACCTGCCAAGCTTGCGTAATGTGCAGAAGGTCGTGGTCGATGAGCAGGTGATCGAAGGCCACAACAAACCCTATATTGTCCATCGGACCGAGGAGACTCGGCTGGTGGCTCCGGTTGAGGAACAGCGGCGCCCTACGGGCTCGGATCATCTTTGAGCCGAGCTTGAAACTCACTGTAGGCGGCCGCATGTACTTTGGCTGTTGATCGACGTACGTGCCACAACCATAAGGCTAGCCTAGTGAGCGACGAACCCATTATCGATGTCCCCGATGAAGCCCTGCCGGCGTTAAACGGCATGCCCGTCCTGCCGTTGCGGGATGTGGTGGTGTATCCGCACATGGTAATTCCGCTGTTCGTCGGGCGGGAGAAATCCATCGTCGCGCTCGATCTGGCCATGAAGGCCGACAAGCGCATCCTGCTGGTGGCGCAGAAGCAAGCGGATGTCGATGATCCGAAAGCGGAAGACCTGTACCGGGTCGGCACGGTGGCGACCATTCTGCAGCTGCTGAAATTGCCGGACGGCACGGTCAAAGTGCTGGTCGAAGGCGTGGACCGTGCCAGCATCGAGAAGCTGGAAGAGGGCGAGTTCTTCTCCGCCGAAGTCACGGCCATGCCGGATGTCGAGCGCTATGAAGAGCGTGAGATGGACGTGCTGACGCGCTCCGTCATCACTCAGTTCGAGCAGTATGTAAAACTGAACAAGAAAGTGCCGCCGGAGATTCTCACCTCGCTGGCGGGAATCGAGCAGGCCGGCCGCTTGGCGGATACCGTCGCCGCTCACATGTCCTTGAAGCTGTCCGAGAAGCAGAAAGTTCTCGAAATCCCCGATGTGCGCCGGCGTCTCGAACATATGCTCGCCGTCATCGAAGGCGAGATGGATGTGCTGCAGATCGAAAAGCGCATTCGCGGCCGCGTCAAGCAGCAGATGGAAAAGAGCCAGCGCGAGTACTACTTGAATGAGCAGATGAAGGCCATTCAAAAGGAATTGGGCGAGCTCGACGATGCGCCGAATGAAATCGGCGAATTGGAGAAGCGCATCAAGGCCGCGGGCATGCCGAAAGAGGCGCGCGAGAAAGCCAATTCCGAGTTGTCGAAGCTCAAGCTCATGTCGCCCATGTCGGCCGAGGCCACCGTGGTGCGCAACTACATCGACTGGCTGGTGAAGTCGCCGTGGAAGAAGCGCAGCAAGATCCGCCTGGACATCTCGGCTGCCGAAAAGGTGCTCGAAGAGGACCACTACGGACTGGAGAAGGTCAAAGAACGCATCGTCGAATTCCTGGCCGTGCAACAGCGCGTCAAGAATCTGC
>JANYIY010000473.1 GCA_025358615.1 Gammaproteobacteria bacterium
AATACAGTGGGCACGAAAACGAGGGTGGCGACCGTGGCAAAGATGAGGCCGCCGATGACTGCGCCCCCAAGCGGCGCATTTTGCTCGCCGCCGTTTATGCGTTCGCGTGCAAAACTCACGACCAACACACTGTTCGCGGTGGCCACTCCCATGCACATGATGGCGCCGGTCAGCGCCGGTACGCTGACCGTGGTATGAGTCAGGAACAACATCCAGACGATTCCCGCCAAAGCGGCCGGCAGGGCGGTAATGATGATGAACGGGTCGAGCAGGGATTGAAAGTTCACGACGATGAGCATGTACACCAGCACGATTGCGGCCACCAGGCCGATGAGCAGGCCGTTGAATGAAGCCTTCATAGTCTGGCTCTGGCCGCGCAAAACCACACTCGAGCCCTTCGGCAAGTCCTTGTTTGCTTCCGCAATGACTTTATTGATTTGTGCGGACACGTAGCCAAGATCCATTCCTTGCACGGCTCCGTAAATATCGATGGCAGGAGTTGCGTTGTAGTGACTTACCACCGCCGGCGCCACGCTGCGGTGGATATTGGCCAGGTTGGACAATATTTGGGAGGAGCCGCCGATCCCGCCGCTCAGCGGCGTATTGCCGAGATCGTTGAGATTTTGCAAGCGGTACTGTGGTGTTTGCGTGGCAACCGGGTATTGCGTGCCGCTCTTTGGATCCACCCAGAATGAGGGTGCCGTCTGGAAGCTGCCGGACAGAGACACCAGCATGTTGCTTGCCACCGCCTGCTCCGTCAGGCCGACCAACTGTGCCTTGGTGCGGTCGACGTCGACATTGAATTGGGGATAGTCGCCCGATTGGTGAATGTGCAGATCGACCGCTCCGGCCACACCGTGCAGTTTTTGCAGCAGCTTGTTGGCAAATGCCCGGTTGGCTGGGCCATTGAAGCCCACGATTTGCACATCGATGGGCGAGGGCAGGCCGAAGTTCAAGATCTGGCTGATCATGTCGGCCGGCAGAAATGAGAAGGCGGTGGATGGAAACTCAGCGCTGAGCTTGGAGCGCAGCAGGCGCACGAAGTCCTCGGTCGGCCGGTGGCCGTCGCGCAGATTGACGAATATATCGGCGTCGCCGGGTCCCACCGGCGCTGAGGTGCTGTACGCGAGATTGATGCCGCTATAGGGCAGCCCTAAGTTGTCGAGGATGGTGTTCAATTGATTCGCCGGAATGACGCTGCGAACGGCGGCTTCGATCGCGTCGCACAGCGCAGCCGTCTCCTCGATGCGCGTGCCGGTGCGTGCACGCACATGCAGCTTGATCTGACCGCCGTCGACGGAGGGGAAAAAATCCTGGCCGAGACCGGGCAGCGGACCGATCGGGAAGGCCAGCACGGCGGTCGCCGCCATCGCACCCAAGAACATCGCCGCGAAACGTGGGCCGCTGCGCAAGGCCAGCCCGAGCAGGACGCGATACCGGCCGCGCATGGCTTCGAAGCCGTGCTCGAATCGCTGCTGCAAGCGTGCCAGAAAGTGCCGGGGCGCTTGCCTGGCGGCGGCGGCGGCGGCGGCGGCGTGCGGCTTGAGCCAGAATTTCGCCAGCGTCGGGACCAAGGTGCGCGAGAGTATGTATGAAGCGAACATGGCGAATACCACGGCCTCGGCCAGGGGTATGAACAGGAACTTCGCGATACCCGCCAGCAGAAACATGGGCACGAACACGATACAAATCGACAGCGTCGACACCAGTGCGGGCAATGCAATTTGGTGCGCACCGTCGAGGATGGCTGTCTCCACATCCTTGCCACGTTCGAGGTGGTAGTTGATGTTTTCTATAGTGACGGTGGCATCGTCCACCAATATGCCCACCGCCAGCGCCAGTCCCCCCAAGGTCATGATGTTGATGGTTTCGCTGAGCGCGGACAGGCAGTAGATCGAAGCCAGAATGGACAGCGGAATGGAAATCGTGATGATGAGGGTGCTGCGCCAGCTGCCCAGAAACAGCAGTATCAACAGCCCGGTCAGCGCGCCGGCGATAAGCGCTTCACGAATCACGCCGGAGATGGCAGCGCGCACGAACACGGATTGGTCACTCAACGGCGCGATCTTGAGTTCCGGGGGCAGCGATGCGCGAATCTGTGGCAGCTTGTCGTTGATGCTGTTGATGATGTCTATGGTCGATGCTTTGCCCGTCTTCAGCACGCTCATCAGTACCGCCCTGCGGCCTTCGAGACGCACCATGCTGGTCTGCGGCGCATAGCCGTCGCGCACGTGGCCTACGTCGCGGATATACGTGACGGCGCCGTTATGCGCCCGTATGGGCAGATTATTCAACTCCTCGATCTGCGTCGGGCTGGCATTGAGCTTGACGAAGTACTCGAGCGGGCCTATTTTTGCGTGCCGGCCGGCAGGATGAGATTTTGCGCGCCGATGGCCGCGACCACGTCATTTCCGGACAAGCCGTGCGCCCGCAGTGCCTGCAGATCCAGATCCACCTGCACTTGCCGCTGCTTGCCGCCGAAGGGGTAGGGGATGGAGGCGCCCGCGATAGTCGCCAATTGGGTGCGCAGAATCGTGTTGCTGAGGTCGTAGATCTGCGATTCGGGCAGGGTGTCGCTCGATAGTGCCAGCTGCAATATCGGGACACTGGAAGCGCTGTAGGACAGCACGAATGGCGGGGTGGTGCCCGGTGGCGAATACGCGAGCTGCACCTGGGACACCGCGGTGATCTGCGACATGGACAGGTCCCGGTCGGCGTCGGGCTGAAAGAAATATTTCACCACCGCCGTGCCGTTGACCGAGTGGGATTCGGTGTGCTCCACGTCATTGACGGTGGTCTGCGCCACGCGCTCGGAGAACAACACAATGCGATTGGCGATCTCTTCGGGCAGGATGCCGTTGTAGCGCCAGATCACGGCTGCGATTGGAATCTTGATATTCGCAAAAATATCCGTGGCTGTGTTGAGAATGGCGTAGCCGCCCATCAGCACGATCAACACCGCCAGCATGATAAAGGTGTAGGGCCGCTGCAGAGCTACTCTGACAATCCACATGATCTACAAAGGTCCAGCCGCGGCCGGCGGCGACAGGTTCATGACACGGACAATAAAGGGGGCATATGCCCTTAATATATCAGAAACATCAGAGAAATCGCCGCTCGAATGAATTGGCGGCCGCCTCGCGGCGCAGGCTCGAGCAATATCGACCTAACCGATCGGCAGAGAATTCAGTTGCTTGTTGCCCGCGATGCCGAGCAGGACCGCTCTAAGTTCGGCGGCGGGCTGCTTGCCAAAGATCTTCTCGAAACGTTGCTCCGCGTGCCGCCACAGGCGCAGCGATTTTTGCAGAGTGGCCCGGCCTTTCTTGGTCAGCTCGACGTGGCGCTTGCGCCGATCGTCGGCCGAAGGCCGCAGGATGATGAGGTCTTCCCGCTCCAATGGTTTCAAGTTATGCCCCAGCGTCGATCTGTCCATGACCATCGCGGTGGCGAGTTCGCACATGGTGACGGGCTTAAGACGGCTGCCGCGGTCCACTTCGGAGAGAATCGAATACTGGGTGGATTTGAGGCCCATGGGAGCGAGAGCGGTGTCGTAGAACTGCGAAATGCGTCGCGATGCCTTGCGCAAGCTGCCGCACGTGCAATCGCTGCGAGGCAGGGGCGGCTGCTTTGGCGTCGGCTTGTTGCGGGCATTCACGGGCATATGCCCATATCTTAGCGCAAGGTGCGGTTGCCGTGAACTTGCCCGAAAAGCTAGGCCGCCCGGCGCAGCGAATCGGCCGGGCGGGCGCGATGCCGTGCCACGATGTCCTCGGATACCTGCCACAAACGCTTGGCAAGCTCGTCATCCTCGAGCAGCGGACTGCCCTTGGCGATCTGACAGTCCGCCCAAAACGCTCCCGTGACCCCGTTCACTTGCGGACTCGCGGCCAGCAGAGACTGGGTCGCCGCGCCCTGCGGCGCAGATTTCATGAACGCTTGTGCGGCCTTCAGCGCGATCCGCAGTGGCCATGCGACGCTGCGGTTAAGGCCGGTGCCGCGCGTGGCGCCGGGGTGCAGCGAGTTGACGGCGATGCCACGCGAGCTCAAACGGCGCGATAATTCCTTGGCAAAAAGCCCGTTCGCCAGTTTCGACTGCCCGTAGAACAGATTGGGTTTGTAAAACTTAATGCCGTCGAGGTTATCGAACATGATCCCCTCGGGCGGCGCCTGGTGCATGGCGGCGCTGCTGCTCACGATGACGACGCGTCCGGTCACATCGCGCACCAGATCAGATAGCTCGTTGAGCAAGGCGAAGTGGCCGACGTGATTGACTAGAAATTGCATTTCGACACCGTAACGAGTCTGCAGCGCCGGCAGATTGGCGATACCGGCGTTGGCAATGACGGCGTCGAGGGCACCCGGCATGGCGCGGATGGCATCGGCCGCCGCAGCCACGGACTCGAGATCCGCCAAGTCGCAGGCCAGGGGAGTTGCGCCGGGGCTCACTTTGTCGCATGCAGCCTTGGCAGCGGGGAGAGTCCGCGCGAGACCCAACACCTGGCCACCGTTGGCGGTCAGGGCGCTCATCGTTTCGAAACCGATGCCGGAATTGCAGCCCGTCACCACGTAGCGCTTGCCCGAGAGATCGATGCCGGCTAGGACCTTGTCCGCTGTCGCGCGGGCGCCGAATGGAATTGACTTCGCCATGAATGAACCCTCTACCCGCGTTGATTGAGCGGCGCGCAAAACATTCGCGCCGCCACCGTCATACCTTTCACAAATTCTTCTCGAGACGCGCAGCTCTGCTTAAGGCCCCGTGCCGTGGCATGTAAGGTGCGCGCCAGATCTTTTGGGCACAGATCCTGCGTGGCGCAATACCCATCCAGCGGCGAGTCGGCAATGGCGGATGCCACCGCCGCCTCGAATTGGCTTTCGTACCGGGTCAGCGTCGCGCCTGCGAGCGACGTGCTGGCGCACATGAGGTCTGTGGCATCGGCCCCCAGCGATCCTACAAATCGGCCGGACCATGCATCACAGGCCGCGATGAGCCTGGCTTCCAATGCGATGCCGGTATGCGATAGTGCGGCGAGAGCGGCCGTCAGTTGCGTGTCAAGAGAGTGTTCCAGCGCTCGACGAAACAACTCTTCCTTGTTAGCGAACTGCAGGTACAGCCCCTGGCGCGATACCCCGGCTGCGCGCGCCACCTCGTCCATGGAAGCCTTGCGAAAGCCATAGCGGGCAAATACGCCCACGGCTGCGTCCAATACCGCCAGCTGGCGAGCATCGACGCGTTCAGTTTCCGGGGGTTGCATTGTGTTCACGCCGTCAGCATAGACAACATGGGACTAATGTGTCAATTACGTTCTAAGGGTTTCATTGCCCCGGACTCATATATAAGTCATATACGCCAATAACATACGAAATGTTTATACAGTAATGCCTGAATTTAACAATGGCTGCAAGCTACGACTCTCCCGTATTCAGAGCCAGGCATACTTGACGAGACACATGAACCAGATCCCCACAGTTGCGGTGCCTACCATTGCCATCGCGGGGTCACGTGATCGATTCCCGGTGCGGCGGATATTCTGCGTCGGCCACAATTACGCCGACCATGCGCGCGAAATGGGCGCGGGCCCCGAGCGCCAGCCACCGTTTTTCTTCACCAAGCCGGCCGACGCCGTGGTGGACAGCGGACAGCGGCTGCCCTATCCGCCACACACCGCCGACTTGCATCACGAGGTCGAACTCGTCATCGCTTTGGGTGCGGGCGGCAGCGATCTGGCGCCGCTGAGTGCGCTGGCGCTAATCTTCGGCTATGCCGTGGGCATCGATCTGACGCGTCGAGATCTACAAGCGGCGGCAAAAAAGTCCAGCCGACCATGGGACATGTCGAAGGGTTTCGATCGCTCCGCGCCCATCGGTCCGTTGACGCGGGGAGTGCCGCCGTCCGCCGGCGCCATCGCACTCACCATCGACGGCAACCCGCGGCAAAACGGCGATCTGAGGGAAATGATTTGGGGCGTCGCGGACATCATTGCGATTCTGTCGACCTATGTCGCGGTGGCCGCGGGCGATCTGATTTTTACCGGCACCCCCGCCGGTGTGGGTGCCATCGAACGCGGACAACGAGTGCGGGGGTCGATCGCCGGCGCAGAGCCCGTCGAGGTCACATTCGACTGATACATTCCCGCCAAGGCCTGCCATGAACCGCTACTATGGCGGCTTTCCGTCACCGCTGGAATTATAAAATGAGCCATTTGCGCGCAGTGAAGATCCAGGGAATCGGCCTGCTTGCGCTGTTATTTCTGATTCCCTTGAGCTCATGGGGAGCGGACGACTATCAGCATCGGCTGGAAACGCTGCTGCTGCGAACGCCGCTGATCGACGGGCATAACGATTTACCATGGGAGATCCGCGATCGATTCAAGAGTGATCCGTCGGCATTGGATCTGAAATCAGACACTTCACATCTGCCGTTCCCGGCCGGCGCAGCTGCCTTGATGACCGACATTCCGCGCATGCGCGCCGGTCTCATGGGAGGGCAGTTCTGGTCGGTGTGGATCCCGAGCGGCATGCAGGGGCCCGAAGCCATTCAGACCACGTTCGAACAGATGGATTTGGTCAAGCGCATGGCCGCGCAGTATCCGGCCGATTTCGAAATGGCATATACCGCCGCGGACGTGCGCCGCATTCATAAGGCGCACAAGATTGCCGCGATGATCGGCATTGAAGGCGGCCATCAGATCAATAATTCATTGGCGTCCCTACGCCAGATGTACGACGGGGGTGCGCGCTACATGACGTTGACGCACACGCTCAATACGGCGTGGGCGGATTCTGCAACCGATTCGCCGGTCCATCACGGACTGACTCCCTTCGGCATTGAGGTGGTTCGGGAAATGAATCGGCTCGGCATGCTGGTCGACTTGAGCCATGTGTCGCCCGAAACCATGAAGGCGGCGCTCAAGGCCACCGAAGCGCCCGTGATTTACTCGCATTCCTCGGCGCGGGCAATCGACGATCACCCGCGCAATGTTCCCGACGACGTTTTGCGGCTGGTCGCTGCGAATGGCGGCGTGGTGATGGTCAATTTCGCGCCCGGCTATGTGTCGTATGAGCGCAATCGCTGGGACGCCGACGAAGCGGCCGAACGCGCTCGATTCAACAACCCGCCCTATGTCGGCCTGTACATTGGCCAGCCGGAGCGGGCGAAGGCGGCGCTCGCGGACTGGACTGCAAAGCATCCGATGCCGCGGGCGACGCTGTCGCAGGTGGCCGATCATATCGAGCACATTCGCCAAGTTGCGGGCATCGATCACGTCGGGCTGGGTTCCGACTTCGACGGCATCGAGGATACGCCGGTGGGGCTCGAAGGGGTGGACAAGTACCCGGCGCTGCTCGCGGAGCTGATGCGTCGCGGCTGGACTGACGGCGACATCGCCAAGCTGGCCGGCGAGAATGCGCTGAGAGTGATGGCGGCGGCCGAGAACGTCGGCGTGAAGCTGCGCGCGGCGCGGCCGGCGTCTAACCTGGTGTTCGCGGAGCCAAAGGCGCCGTAGCGCTTCGCAGCAGCAGCACTGCGACGGCGACATACTCATCCGGCTGGAGGAATGCTGGTTCCCGTGACGTCCGAAAATCATCCTTCGTCGGGCGGAACCACGTTGCGCATCATCATCGGCGAGGTGAGCGCATCCGAAGCCGGGATGCTGCGGTCGATGGAGTCGATGACTTCGGCGGCCGGATGTATTATTTCGCGGCTGCGCAAATCAAGGCTGCCCGCCTGATCCAGGCGAACAATGCGGATATCTTTGAGCGTCAGGGTTTGTCCCTTGACCAGAGTGGCCGCCGGCCGCTGCAGCATAACTATCCAGGCGCTCCCGCGGAGCCCGCTGCGATGCGGCCGACGCCGTCTGCGCCCACCAGCAGTGCAGTCTTCTCATCGACACCGATGCCGAAGACTTTATCGGCCGGGTGATCCTGATTGATGCGCGCAACGAACACGATGAGCCGGCCCAATCGGCTGCGCTTGGAAAAATGCGTGTCGGTGATGACGCATTCGAGCCACCGTAAGTGTAGAAAATCGTTTTCGATCGTCACCCCGGCGTGGTAGGGATTGGCGAGGGCGGTTTTCGATTCCATGCTCTCGCCATCCAAGCGGGTGTAGCTGTAGTGACCTAAGATGGCGAGCCCGGCGCTGCTGCCGCCTATAGGCCGGCCGGCCAGGACGTGAGCGTTGAGCGCTTCCTGCACCGGCGTGCCCTTCCAATAACGAATGTAATTTCCTTGATCGCCACCGGCGAGGAAAATTCCATCCGCCGCGCGCAGCGCCGCGATGACGCGGGGATCGAACGACGCTTCTCGATGATGAAACACGATGGTCTCGGCGCAGACGACGGGTCCCCAGGCAGTCATGAATGTGGTGCCGAGATCACCGTCTTGCGGGTCGAAGCTGTCGTCGGCGACGGCTCGCAGTATCACAATATGCCCACGTCCGCCATGCACGGCGATGGCAGCGTAGGCCGCATCGACAATGCCGCCCCCGCCCATCAACGCCAACGTAAAATCCGCATGCGCGGCGCGCGGCAGCGCGGGGTCGCCGCTGACGAAGTAGCTCAAGGCACGAGCTGGGCTATACCGGGAGTTGGGCGGGGCGGTCGCCTGATCGGGCGACTGGACTTGAACGCATAGCTCCGCCGGGATGAGTATCGTATGATTCTCCCGTGTCCCGCCCAGCGCCAGCCGCCACGAACGATGAAAATGCCCGCTACAAGCGGGCACTGCGCACCGCCGAGGAATTATTCAAGAAAGTAGGCTTTCGTGCGGTCACCATGGAATTGGTTGCTCGGGAAGCCGATGTGGCCAAAGCCACGCTTTACAGCTACTTCAAGAACAAGGACGAACTGTATCTGGCCGTGTGCGCGCGTATGGCGCACATTTTACGCGGCGCCGTGGAAACGGCGCTGGCCAAGCCTGATTTGTCGCTTGATTCACGCCTCGCCGTTGCCGTCATTGCCAAGCAACGGCCAATATTCGCGCTGGTGCGCGGCTCGCCGCATGCGGCTGAGTTATTCTCGTATACGCACAGTTTGGCCGGCGAGATATTCGCCGAGCTCGACCGCGTTATTCTCGAGATGTTGCGCGCGGCGGTGGCCGGCGACGCGGAGTTTGCGCCGCACGCCACGCAGCTGACGCGCACGCTGTATTTCGGCAGCGGCGAACTCGCCCATCGCAGTGCCACGGCCGCCGACATGGAAGCGGATCTCGGCGCCTTCGCCGCTGCTTACTTGGCAGGGATCAGGGCGCTTGCGAAGAAGATCAATCCGGCTGCAGTGAAATCAGTAGCGCGTAAAGCAACGCCGGGCGGCGAAGCCGCGCGCAAGCGCGGGTCGGCTGCGAGAAGCCGTAAGCGCTAATTGCCGATGGTTTAGCTGGTCCGATCGCTACTTGATAAAATGAACGATAATCGTATGATTCGTTCAAACCTGGTAGAAGAGAGACCGCCATGCCATACCGCCCCGAAGTTCGCGTCGTGCATCCTGCGCTGCGGTTAACCGCAGGCCTGCTGCTCGGCGCAATGTGGTGCTGCCATTCGGCCTACGCCGCTTCCGAGATAGTGACGGACACACCGCCCCCGCCGCCGCAGATCGAGCACGCGCCGTTGCAGCGCGACGGCTATGTTTGGGGCGCGGGGCATTGGGAATGGAACGGACGTTCCTACGTTTGGGTGGCGGGGACCTGGATCCTCGAGCGCCGCTCGGCTCATTGGGTTGGCGCCGCATGGGAACAGGTTGGGGCTCGATGGCATTACATTGCGGGTCACTGGCAGCGCTGATCTCACTCTAGCAAACGGCAACGGCATATGGCCCTTTCAGTTGCGGCGATTATAATGCCGCTGCTGCAAGGAGATCGCATGGCCCACGTTACCGTCATTAGTGAACATCATTACGCCCAACAAATCGCGTCCGGCCATCACCGATTGACCTCGGATGAGCCCGCGGAACGCGGCGGCAGCGATTCGGGCTCGAGCCCGCACGAGCTGCTGCTCGCGAGCCTCGGCGCTTGTACTTCGATTACGCTGCGAATGTACGCCGGCCGCAAGGGCTGGGAACTCGGCAAGATTACGGTCGGCCTGCGCTACACCGCGCGCGACGATGAGAAGGCGCATATCGATCGGCGGCTGTCATTCTCCAAGCCCCTTACCGCCGAGCAAACCCAGCGCCTGCTGGAGATCGCCGGCAAGACGCCTGTGACTCGCGATTTGCTGGCCGGGATCAATATCGACACCTCGGTTATGCAATCGTAGGCCGGCGTGGACGGATATATGTCGAGTCGGGACGGAACGTGGTGAAGGTGCGTGCCGCGCTGCTGAATCGCCGCGAAGTGCTGCAGGGTGCGATGGCAGCGGCATTGCCCTTCGGCGCCGTCTCCTGCGGCGGCAAGAAGTCGAATGTACTTCAGGTCGGCGGTCTGCCGGTCACCTGCAATCTCACGCTGCCGGTGGCGTGCGTCGCTCGGGCGGCGAGCAATGCTCTCGCCAAGACCGATACGGCGAACTTCGCCTATGAATACAGCAAGTACAGCGGTTGGCCCGAGATCAAAGAATCGCTGATGGCGGGAAGCATCCAAGCAGGCTATATGCTGGCGCCATTGGTCATGGATCTCGCGGACAAGAAAATACCCACCAAGATCGTGTCGCTCGGGCACCGCTCGGGCGCGGTCATCATGGTGCGCAGCGATTCTCCGTATCAGACGTTTAAGGACCTGGCGGGTAAACGCATCGCCATTCCCAGCCGCTTCGCGGTCGACTTCCTGTTCCTGCGGAAAATGCTGGCGCGCGAAAATATGACCCCGGCCGACATTCAAATCATTGAAATGGCTCCGCCCGACATGCCCGCGGCGCTGTACGCCAAGGCGGTGGACGCATACTGCACCGGCGAGCCGTTCGGCGCGGCTGCGCAGCGAGCGGGCTACGCAAGAGTGCTGCGGATGACACGCGATGAATGGCGCAACTACATCTGCTGCGTCTTGACGGTGCGTGAAGAATTGATCCAGAAGAACCCCGCACTGGTCCAGGATCTCGTCAATCACGTGCTCGGCGCCGGCGTGTGGCTGGATGCGCGGCCGGAGAATCGCGCTAAGGCGGTGGCCATCGCCGCCGGTCGCAACTTCTTCAACCAGGATCCGAATATCATTCAGTTCGTCATGGACAACCCGGTCGATCGCGTGACCTATGGCGATTTGCGAATGATACGGGCAGAGTTCGAAGAGCTGATGGAACTATCCCTGCAGGCCGGGACGATCAAACATTTCATTCCCTACGAGCGTTATGTGGATGAGAGCTTCGCCAAAAATGCGCAAGCCGCCAGCATTCCGCTATGAGCGCGGAGTGTCGGTCGTGAGCCGGTTCGGCGCGCTGCTGCTGCTGCTGTCGCTGTCGATCGGTGCGGCGTGCGGCGCGGAACCAGGTGGCGTGCTCAAAGCCGGAGTGTTCGAGCCCGCGCGCTTGGCCCCTGATTTCACGCTGCGCGGTTCCAACGGCAGCGATCTGACTCTCAGCCGCTACCGTGGAAAACTCGTGCTACTGGCATTTGGCTATACGTCCTGCACCGAAGTCTGTCCCATCACCATGGCGGTGCTGGCGCGGGCACGCAGGGAATTGGGCGCCGCAGGCGCCGATCTGCAGGTGCTGTATGTCACAGTAGATCCGGAGCGCGACAGCGTCGATCGAATGCATCAGTATCTGGCCAACTTCGATCCCTCGTTCATCGGCGCGACCGGAACCGAGGAGCAACTCGCGGTCGTGCGCAAGGCCTACGGCATCGTCGCCACCAAGATGCCCGTGGGAGACAGTTACGGAGTTGCCCATTCGTCCTCCGTCTATATCGTCGATCGGGACGGCAGTCTGCGTGCCATGATGCCCTTTGGCCACTCGGCCGACGACTATGTGCACGACGCCAAGCTGCTGTTGAAGAAGTGATTGCGGCGCGCTGGGTTTGGCTGTGGGGTATGGCGGCCGCAGCGGTTCTTGCGGTGATCCTTTGGGCGGCCTTGACTCCAGTCGCCGCCGGCTCGCGCGACGAAATATTCGAGATCTTGAAAGGGACGTGGGCGCGTCGCATGGCGGGCGACAAAGTCGAGATACTGCCGCAGCAGATTCGGCTGACACTGGGCGTCAGAGACATCCTGGTGCTGATCAATCGCGACGACGTGCCGCAGACATTCGGCCCGGTGTTGATGATGCCGGGGCAGAGCTTTCGTCTGCCGTTCGGCGTGGCTTCTCATTATCAGTTCGCCTGCACCGCACATGCCAGCGGCCAAATGACGGTGATTGTCGATGCCACGCCCGCTTCGCCTTGGACCCGCCTGCGCTGGCGAGTAGGTACACTACTGCGATCCGGCCGGTGGCCATGAACCATAGTGCTATGAAGAGAATTCGCGCGCTTGCTCCCTCATTGGCGGTGATCGCAACACTGATCGCGGCATGGTGGGTGCTGGTGGCCGTCACACAGAGCGCTATATTCCCGACGCCGTGGCAGGTCGCTGCCGGCTTATACGAGCTGCTTCGGGACGGTACGTTGTTCGAGCATATCGGCGCCTCTTTGTTTCGCGTCGGGGTGGGATTTTTGCTGGCGGTAGCATTCGCCATTCCGCTGGGTCTATGGATGGGCTGGGTGGCAGGGGCTTATGCGACGCTCAACCCGATCTTTCAATTGCTGCGGCCCATATCGCCTATCGCCTGGATTCCGATTGCCATTCTGTGGTTTGGCGTGGGCAATGTATCGCCGATTTTTCTGATATTTATTTCCTCGGTATTTCCCATGATCGTGCAGACCACCGCCGGGGTCCATAGCATCGAGCGGCGCTACCTGCGCGCGGCGGAGAACTTCGGAGTCTCCCGCTACACACTGTTCCGGCAAGTAGTCATACCCGCGGTTTGGCCGCAGATCATCATCGGCATGCGCATCGGGCTCGGCGTCGCGTGGCTGGTGGTGGTGGCGGCGGAGATGATTGCGCTGCGCTCGGGCCTTGGCTATTTGATCATCGATTCGCGCAACGCCGGCAATCGCTACGATCTGGTGATCGCGGGCATGATCGTTATCGGTTTGATCGGCTTGCTGCTGGACGGTGTAATGCGCCTGCTGGAGAGGCATAAATCGGTGCGCTGGCGCTATGTCCGCTAAGATCGTCGTCGCCGATATTTACAAGAGCTTTGCGTCGGATGCGACAGTGCTCAAAGTTGTGGAAGGGGTTAGCTTTGCGGTAGGTGACGGCGAGACCGTTGCCATCGTCGGACCCTCCGGCTGCGGCAAATCGACGCTGATGAACATGGTTGCGGGATTCGAGCGTGCCGACCAGGGTTCCGTGACCGTCGACGGCTTGCAGCGCAGTGGGCCGAACGCGAAGGGCATTCTCATCACCCAGCATGGTTCAGTGTTCCCCTGGCTCACCGTGCAGAAAAACCTGATGTTCGGTCTCGATGGCCATGCCCGCGGCAAGGAAAAGCTGGCGGATCACTATGCGGAAATGGTGGGCCTGAAGGATTTTGAGGCCAGCTACCCGCATGAGCTGTCGGGGGGAATGCTGAAGCGGGTGGAATTGGCGCGAGCGCTGGTCGTGAAGCCGGAAATTCTTTACATGGACGAGCCATTCTCGGCGTTGGATGCCCTGATGAATCTGC
>JANYIY010000478.1 GCA_025358615.1 Gammaproteobacteria bacterium
CGGGTGCGGCTGTTCGAGATCGGCAAGAAATTTCAGCTGATGGGTCAGGAGCAGGGCGACATCGCCGGTCAGTGACAGCAGGTCCAACACATCCGCTTTCACATCATAGAAATCGATGGGCTCGCGCGCGCTGCCCCATTGCTCGGACCAGCGCGCGCCGGTGGCAATGCCGGCCAGCGATTCCACTTCCCGCAAGGTGCCGCCCTGCTCCTGACCCATCAGCTGAAATTTCTTGCCGATCTCGAACAGCCGCACCCGCGTCTGTTGGCGCCGCAGATTCTCGCGGCAGGCCTGCACCAGGCCTATCCATAGCGAGACGCGCATATCACTCAAGTCCGCAGAAATCGGATTCGTCAATCGCAGGCTGGTCGTATCGGGGAATAGTTGCTGCTGTATCGCCGGATCGACGAAGCTATAGGTGATGACCTCGCGATAGCCGCGATCGGCCATGGCCCACAGCAGGCGATCGTTAGACACGTGCGACTCGGTGGCTTCACCCGCAATCTGTGGCGCGACGGCGTGGCTCTCGGCAATGCTGTCGAAGCCGCGTAGGCGCGCCACTTCCTCGATCAAATCCTCTTCGATACGGATGTCGAAGCGATGCGGGGGCTGGTGCAAGCGCCAGCCCCCTGGCGCTGCTTCAACCCGATCGCTCACCGCCGACAACACGGCGTGCACTTGCTGGTCGGGCACACTGACACCCAATAGCTTCGCCAGTCGCGCGCTACGCAGGCTCACCCAACCCTGAGCTTGGGTGGCGGCGCCGGCAGCAGCGCGGGTCACCTGTACTGGACCCGGATCGCCCCCGACGATGGCAAGCAGCAACGCGGTTGCTCGCTCGATGGCCGGCGCCGGCATGCTTGGATCCACGCCGCGCTCGAATCTCTGCGCCGCATCGGTAAACAGCCCGAAAGCTCGCGCGCGGCCTGCAATTGCGCTGGGGCTAAAGTGCGCCGCTTCCAGCAAGACATCGCTGGTCGCAGCGGAGATCGCAGTGCTGCGCCCGCCCATGATGCCCGCAAGTCCAATAGGACCGCCGGCATCCGCGATGACCAGGTGCTGCGGATCGAGCACATATTCCTTGTCATCCAACAGCGTGATGCGCTCTTCGGCCCTGGCCTGTCTGACGTGGATGGCTGCATTCAACCGGCCAAGGTCATAGGCATGCATGGGCTGGCCCAAATCCATCATCACGTAATTCGTCACATCGACGATGGGCGAAATGCTGTTGATACCCACTCGGCGCAGCCGCTCGCGCAGCCATGCGGGCGACGCTGCGCCCACTTTGACTCCGCGAATCACCCGCGAAGCGAACACCGGACAGGCCTGCGGCGCCTCGAGCGTCACCGAGAATGTCGCCGTGCTGCGCGCTGCCACGCAGGCCACCTGCGCGCTGAGATAACGCCGCTCCTGTGCCGCCGCATGATCGCGCGCGATGCCGAATACACTCATGCAATCACCGCGATTCGGGGTGGCGTTCACTTCCAAGGTCACATCGTTAAGGTCGAGCGCGATGCGTAGATCCTGATTGAGCGGCAGCGAGTGCGGCAACTCCAGGATGCCTTCATGTTCATCTCCCAGCCCCAACTCTCGCGCCGAGCACAACATGCCATTCGATTCCAAGCCCCGCAGCTTGGCGCGCTTGATGGTCACGCCGCCGGGCAGCTGCGCCCCGACCGTGGCCACGGCAACACGCAGTCCCGCGCGCACATTCGACGCTCCGCAAATGATCTGCAACCGGTTCGCGCCATCCGTGGTTACCTGGCACAGCGACAGCTTCTCGGCATCCGGATGCCTTCCCGACTCCAGCACCTCGCCCACCACCACACCGCTGAACGGCGGCGCCACCGGGGTGACCGACTCTACTTCCAAGCCGGCGAGCGTGAGTTGCTTGGCAAGCTCTGCGGGCGCGGCCAGCGTCACGTACTCCTTGAGCCACGAATAGGTGACCTTCATGGAAATTGCTTCAGGAATTGCAAATCGTTTTCGAAGAACAGCCGCAGGTCATCCACGCCATAGCGCAGCATCGCCAGCCGATCGATGCCCATACCGAAGGCATATCCCTGCCAGGCTTCGCTGTCGATGCCCGCCGCCCGCAATACATTCGGATGAATCATGCCGCAGCCCAAGATTTCCAGCCAGCCGGTGTGCTTGCACACGCGGCAGCCTTTGCCGTTGCAGAACACGCACTCGATATCGCATTCCGCAGAAGGCTCGGTGAACGGGAAATACGACGGGCGCAGGCGCATCCCCAACGGCCGTTCGAAGAAGCGCTCGACGAAAGTGTGCAGCATGGCCTTCAAGTTGGCGAAGCTCACGTTCTCGCCCACCACCATGCCTTCGACCTGGTGGAACATGGGAGTGTGCGTCATGTCTGAATCAATGCGGTACACGCGTCCCGGCGCAATCACCGCCAAGGGTGGGCGCTGCGCGCGCATGGCACGGATTTGCACGGGCGAGGTATGCGTCCGCAACAGGCGCCCGTCCGCGAAATAGAACGTATCGTGCATGGCCCGCGCCGGGTGATTCTTCGGAATGTTCAGGGCTTCGAAATTATGGAAGTCATCTTCGACCTCCGGTCCGGACGCCACCTGAAATCCGGCCTGTTTGAAGATGCTCTCGATGCGCAGGCGCGTGCGCGTGACGGGATGTACGCTGCCCGGGTCCTGGCCGCGTCCCGGCAAGGTCACATCGATGGTGCCCTTGGCAAGTTCCTTTTCCAGCGCCGCCTGCTCCAGGCGGATGCGATGCATCTCCAAGGCCGCCTGGATTGAGGTCTTGGCGTCGTTGATGCGTTGGCCTGCGGCGGGACGCTCCGCGGCCGACAACGAACCCAGGCTCTTCAACTGCTCGGTGAGCAATCCCTTCTTGCCCAGCAGGCGCACGCGCACTTCATCGAGCGCGGCAAGAGTCGCGGACGAATCCACCTCTGCGAGCGCCTGCTCGACGAGTGTTGAAAGGGCTTCTGCGGTGGCCATTGGACGATTTCCGGAAACAGGGCGGGATCAGCTTACGTCACTGACGAAAGCCATGCCCGCCCCAATCCCGATTGTCTCAAGCCGCGAGGCTGGCCTTGGCTTTCTCTGCGATGGCCGTAAAAGCAGGCATGTCATGCACCGCAAGATCGGCGAGCACCTTGCGATCAATGGCGAGACCCGCCTTGTTCAGCCCGTCGATCAACGTGCTGTAGGTCATGCCGCACAGACGCGACGCCGCGTTGATGCGCGTGATCCACAATGCGCGGAACTCGCGCTTCTTCTCGCGGCGGCCGCGATAGGCGTATTGACCCGCCTTGATGACCGCCTGCTTGGCGGTACGAAAGACCTTGCGCCGGGCATTGAAATAGCCCTTCGCTTTCTTGAGAATTTTCTTGTGCCGCCGGCCTGCGACGACACCGCGTTTAACTCGTGCCATGTGTTATCTCCTGACTCTTTAGGCGTTCGGCAAGCATTGCTTGATGCGCTTTACGTCAGAATCACTGACGTGCATCTCGCGGCGCAATTGGCGTTTACGCTTGCTGGGTTTCTTGGTCAAGATATGACGACGGTGGGACTGACCGCGCTTGAAGCCATTCGCTGTTTTGCGAAAACGCTTCGACGCAGCCTTCTTAGTTTTCAACTTAGGCATGCTCGACTCCTGATTTTTAGCCCTGTTCACAAACGCCCGGCAAGAATCTCGCGATTCCTCCCAAGGTCGCCGCTACAGGCGGGACGGCAAACTTTCCACGGACCCTTCGAGGGGGTCCGTTACGGCCTGCCGCTCACTTCTTTTTGGGCCCGAACACCATGATCATCTGCTTGCCTTCCATCAACGGGTTCTGCTCCACCACCGAGTACGGGGCGAGATCTTCAGAAATCCGCGACAATAGGCGCCGGCCGATGTCCTGGTGTACGAGCTCACGGCCGCGGTAACGCAAGGTCACCTTGGCCTTATCACCCTCGGTCAAGAATCGGAGGATACTTTTCAGTTTGACCTGATAGTCCGCCTCTTCCGTTCCGGGACGAAATTTCACTTCCTTAACTTGAATCTGC
>JANYIY010000054.1 GCA_025358615.1 Gammaproteobacteria bacterium
TGAACTCGGCGAATTCCCACGCATTGCCGTTGAATATGCCGTGATCCTCGAGGGCATTGGGCCAGTACACCGAGCGCAGCAGCTCCTTGTCACAGCGATCGATGGCCCGGCAATACGTCGCCAGGATCTTGTTGATCTGCAGATGATCCCAGACGGTCTGCACGTCCGCGTCCATAAACTACCCCGAATCCCGAATGAATTCACGCAGTCTACGATGGAAATTGACGATCGCGCGCTCCTGCACCGGATTGGTACGTCCGCCCGCGAAGCCGCGCGACTTCAAACCCTTTTGCACGGCCGCCAGATTCGCAAAGTCCTGCCTGAAGATCAGCGGCCAATCGCCGTCCTGCCAATTTTCGTAAAACTCGCGCTTGAGCGGCGGCGCCTTTCCCGGCCCATAACGCTGCAGCGACCACACATCAAAGATGCAGCTCTCCGGATCATGGCCATTGGGCCGCGCCCGATACCACAGCACCCCATCGACGAAGCCGTGCAGATAAATCGTGTTGGGGAACACATGCCAATCGAGCTTCGAGCGGTCGATGTATTCAGGCGTCAAACCCTCAGGCCATCCTGATCCATCGGCCATGGCCGCCTCTATCTGATACCCCACCCACTTGGTCATGACTTCAATGGGAGACGCGTCTGCGGCGACCTCGGTACGCAGCCGCTGCGTCGCCAGGTAATTGCGTTCCGTCACCATCGCTTTCAAGTCGCGATTGAAGGTCTCGACGAATTCCAGAATATAGTTGCGAAAATCCGGCTCGTCCTTCGGACTCAACCGCGGCGACCGCGACAGCGGTAGCGCCCCGGTCGCCGGGTACCACATAGCGCCATGCCGGCCGAAGCCGTCGCTGTTGGAATAATCGTTCGTGAACGGCAACAGCTGATTGTGCGTCTGCTGCACGTGATAGAACTCGTTGAAGAACTCCAGCACCGTCTTCCAATTCGCCGGCATGACCGCAGTCTTGTACCAGCGAAAACGCAGCTTCTCGAATTCGAATTTGGCGCAGTACTCATCGATGGGCGCGATGAATTGCGCGAGCGGCTCGCAATTCAGGTCCATGTTTATGAACACGAACCCGCCCCAGGTGCCGATCTTCACTTCCTTCAGGCGAATCTCGGCAGGGTCGAGCGCGTCGCCCCAATCGGCGCCGTCCACGACACGCGTATTGTTGCCGTGCAAATCGTAGTGCCAGCCATGAAAGCGGCACACGAAATTCGGCGTGTGGCCGCAGCCATGGGTCAGTTGGCGCCCACGATGCGGGCAGGAATTGTGGTAGGCCTTGACCAGCGAATCGGTAACCCTAACGATGATGATGGAGTCGTCCAAAATATCGTACGTAACATAATCGCCCCGCGTGGGAATCTCCTCCAACCGGCACGCCAGCTGCCAGACGAATGGCCATAGCCGTTCCGCCTCGAGCCGTGCGAATTCGGGGCTGTAATACACATCCTTGGGCACGAAGTCATCGCGCACTTCTTCAGGAGAAAACGATCTGATCGGCTTTGACATCGCAGCTCCCGCGCCTGGCCGGATGCGTCCGCAGCGCAGATTTCAACTGTAGATTTGTACCGGAGCGAGCCTAGAGACAGCGGCCAATGGCGTCTTGATTCCGGGCGACAAAACCTAAACAGTAGGCGATAGCAGGGCCGTCCCGGCGTGGCCGCTCCCGCTCAATCGCAGGCGTACTGCTGCGCCAGCAGCCGCAGTTGATCCTTGCGCACTTTGCCGGAAGGTGTTTTTGGCAGTTCTACGAGTACCTGCAGATGCGCGGGGGTCTTCTGCCGCGCCAAGCCTGCCTGCGCAATCACCTGCGCCACCTCGGGAAGATCCAGCTTCTCCCCCGCGTGCATCACCGCGAAGGCGCATATGGCCTCGCCGGTTTTGCGGCTCGGCATGGAAACCACGGCAACTTCAGCCACCTTGGGCAGCCGATAGATGGCGTCCTCGACCTCCTTGGCGCTGATGTTCTCGCCCGCGCGGATGATCAGATCTTTCTTGCGCCCCGTGCAAACTATGTGGTCGACGTGCACGATCTTGCCCAGGTCGCCGGTGCGGAAATAGCCTGCCTCATCGTAGGCTTCCTCATTGTCCTCCAGCCGGGCATACCCCAGCGCCATACTCGGCTCGCGCACGAGAATTTCGCCCTCGGCACCGGCGGCCTGCACCGCTCCGGTCACAATGTCCACGATCTTCACTTGAGCGCGATTCAATCGCCCGTCCGTTTCAGCCGCCAACCGCATGTCCCTGCGGGAGGCAGGCGGCCCCGTCATGGTCGGCGATTCGGTCGCACCGAAAGTGCGCCAGGGGATACAGTTGGGAAAGAGCTCCGCGGCTTCGTAGATCAGGCTCGGCGGCACCGATGCGCCCCCGCACAGATACGACTGCAAATGCGGCAGGGTCTCGCCGCGCCGTTTGGCCACCGTCACCAGATCCTGCAAAAAAGGCGTTGCCCCCACCATGAACGCGCATTGGTAGCGAAGCATCTGATCGAAGGCGCGGTCCGGATTCCAGACATCGAGCATGACCGCGGACATGTTGCCGCACCAAGGCATGTTGAGCGCCCACAGGTAGCCGCTGATGTGCGTGACCGGCGACGGACAAAATGTCACATCGTCTTCGCCGAGCCGCATCGCCGGCTGCATCTTGATCGAGTCGGCGTGAAAGGTATTGTGCGAGTGCAAGACGCCCTTCGGCCGGCCGGTCGTGCCGGACGTGTACAGCAGCAGCTTGACGGCATTGGGGTCGACCGCTGGCGCGGACTGAAGCGGCGGCGATTCCGCCAGCAATGCATCGAAACCCATGAAGTCGCCGAACTCGCCGCGCACCACCACCACCCGCGGCGTCGCGCGCAAGGCCGGGGCGATCCGCCGCATCATGGCTGCGTACTCGTACTTGCGAAACACTTGCGGTACGAACATCACGCGCGTGCGCGATTCGTTCAGCATGTAGGTGACTTCCGCATCCCGATTGATGGGAACGATGGGGTTGGTGACCACGCCCGTCATCGACGCCGCCAGATCGATGACGCTGGCCTCCCACCAATTGGGCAGCTGAAAGGAAACGACGTCCCCCGGTGCCAGGCCAATGGATAGAAAATAGCCCGCCACGCACTGCGCCCGCCGATACAGTTCCGCGCAGGACAGCGCCAGATCCCCGTCGATGAGCTGAATCCGCTCCGGCGTGGCGGTCGCTCGCCGCAAAGCGAACTGCGCGACGGTTAAATTAGGCCAATCCCCGTTCTCGACGGCTTCCGCTGCCATTGCGGGGTCCCAGCGCGACATCCAACCGCCGACGTCTCTGCGTATTTCAACTGCCATTCCCGGCCCATCCTAGCGGCCGGGTTCATGTGAGTCTTGAGCGCAAGCGACATTACCCGGACGTTAAGCGACAGCCGCCCAGCCCTCAGCCGGCCTCTGAACCCGCACCCGCCATTTCACGCACTTTGCGCGGCGAGTTATCGAACCAGCGCTTGCAGCAACGCGCCAGTACCGACGATTCGCTGTATCCGAGCAGCGCGGCGACGCGGGTGAGCGGTATGTCCGATTGGCTCAAATAGCGGGCCGCGGCGTCGCGCCGCACGTCATCCTTGATGTCTTCAAAACTGGTCCCTTCCGCGCGCAGCCGCCGCTGCAAGGTTCTCGGGTGCATGCTCAACCGCGCCGCGACTTGCGCGTGGTTGCACGCGCCCTCGGTGAGTAGCCGCGCAGCGATGGCGTGCACGCGCGTGACCAAGTGCATCGACACCGACGGAAACTGCGTGTCGATATAGCTCGACGCCATTTCGTACAGCTGCGGATTTTGATCGGGGATGGGCTGCGCCAGATCGTTGCTGTTGAAGAACACGGCGTTGAACGGCTTCTCGAATTGCACCGGAGCGTCGAAGTAGCGATGGTAGTTATGCACGGGCAGCAGCGGCTCGTGGGTGAACCAAACCTCGCGTGCGCCGAAGCGCTTTCCCGACAGCGCGAGGACGGCATGGTGGGTCAATCCCAGCGCGTTCTCCACCGCCTGCCGTTGATGCGGAACCCGGTCGAGCAGGATCTCGAAACGCATGAAATGCCGGGGCTCGCTCTTGCAGGCTTCGATTTGAATGTGCACCACCGGGCTGTACACCTGCAGATGACCGGCGCAGTAACGATAGGCCTCTCCCACGGTGGAGGAGTTCCTCATGGCGATTGCCAGAGGCCCCAGCACAGACGCGCCCCCCTGATGCGACGCCAACCGCAAGCCGAAGTCCGGACACTTGAGATCAGCCGCCGTGCGCTCCAACAAGTGAATCATGGACCGGTAGGAAATCACGGAATTGGTTTGCGCCAGCGCGGTTGGCTCGATATGCGCCTGGCGCAGCAATTTGACCGAGTCGCCGTTCAACTCAGCCACCACATCTGAATACAAACGCAGTGCTTCCGAACGCACCACTCCGTCCAACGGGCCCCGGCCGCCCACTTTGCTTTTCATCGTACTTCCCCCATAGCGCTCGAGCGCTGACCCGTGCGGTGTATCCCCGCTTTGGGCCAAGTGTTGTCGCCAGATGTCCGGACGATAAGCGACAATAAGAAAAGTTGCAAGCTAGGCGAGCTGCTAGATGATTTCGCCCAACACCGTGCCCACGGGATAAGTTTGGCCGACGGCCGCGCTGATCTTCAGGGTTCCGGATGCCGGAGACTCGATCTCCTCCACCGACTTTTCACTCTCCAGGGCATACAGCGCCTGACCCTGTATCACCGCCGCTCCATCCGCCTGCAGCCACGCGGACAGCACGCCCTCATTCATCGAGAAGCCCAGTTTTGGCATCAAGATCTGCACGCTCATGACTTGAGCGTTTGGCGCACCGCGCCCTCGATATCGCCATGGCTGTACAGATAGGCGTTCTCCAGCTGCTTCGCGAACGGGACCGGGCTGTCCTTGCTGGCGACACGCTCCACCGGCGCCCGCAGTTCCCGGAACAGGGCTTCGTGGATGCGTGCCGAGACTTCGGCGCCCACGCCGAAGGAGCGTACGGCTTCGTGGACCACCACGGCCCTGCCCGTCTTGCTCACCGAAGTCAAAATCGTCTCCATGTCGAGCGGGCTCACCGTGCGCAGGTCGATGACTTCGCAGTCGACGCCATCAGCACCGAGTTTTTTCTCGACCGACAATATATCGTGCATGGATCGGCTGTAGCCGATCAGCGTGACATCCTTACCCGCCTTGGCGATTCTCGCCTTGCCCAGAGCAATGGCCTTGCCGCGCGCGGGCGGCGCGCCGGGGTTCCAATAGCTCGGGAAATGTTCGACGAACAGCACCGGATCCTCGTCCTCTATTGCCCCGCGCAGCAATCCATATGCGTCAGCGGGATTGGACGGCATGGCCACCTTGATGCCCGGCGTATGGCAGAACCACGCCTCCAGGAAATCCGCGTGTTGCCCACCCGTTTGAAAGCCCGAGCCCGTCATGGTGCGAATCACCATAGGCACATGCGTCTGCCCGCCCGACATGAAGCGCAGCTTCGCCGCATGATTCGTGATCTGGTCCATGCACACCGCCAGAAAATTCATCAGCATGATCTCGACCACCGGGCGCATGCCGGCGATCGCAGCGCCGACACCGGCGCCGGTGAACGCCATTTCGGATATCGGCGTGGAACGCACCCGCGCGCCGTATTTCGTGGAGAGCCCCTGACTCACCTTCATGATGCCGCCGCCTTCCGGATCGGCCACCTCCTCTCCTAGCAGGATCACCGAGCCGTCGGCCGCCATGGCGTCATCGAGGGCCCAATTCAGCGCCTGTATAGTATTGATGGGGGCTGACATGTTTTCTTGCTCCTAGGCCGGCGACGCGTACACATCGCGCGTGATTTCCGACACCTCGGTCAATGGGCTGTCGAATGCAAAGGCCACCGCGGCGTCCACATCCGCCGCAGTCTCGGTTTCGATCGTCGAAAGTTCCTCGGCTGTCGCATGCTTGTTCTGCAGCAGCCAATTCCGGTATCGCGGGTAGGGATCCGCGGCCAATGCCGCCTGATACTCCTGTTTGGGTATGTACTCGCCGGTGTCGCCGATCAAGTGGCCATTGAAGCGAAACGTCGTCGCTTCTATCAAGGTCGGGCCCCCGCCGCCGCGCGCCCGTTCGATCGCAATCTTTGCCGCCTGGTGCACGGCCACCGGCTCGTTGCCGTCAACGTGCGCGCTCGGCATGTTATAGCTGCGCGCGCGCTCGGATATGCGTTCGATGGACGTACCCTTCGCCATGGACGTGTGCTCGGCATAGCGGTTGTTCTGACACACGAAGATCACCGGCAGCTTCCACACGGCCGCCAGATTCAGCGATTCATGGAAAGCGCCTATGTTCGCGGCGCCGTCGCCGAAATTGGTCACCGTCACGCGCTTCTCGCCGCGCAGCTGTGCCGCCAGTGCCAGACCGCAGGCAATCGGCATTCCAGCGCCCACCACGCCGGTCGTCACCATACAACCACTTTGCGGATGAGTGATATGCATGGGGCCACCCTTGCCCTTGCAGCTGCCAGTGCTGCGGCCCGCGAGCTCCGCCCAGATCAATTTAGGCGGCACGCCTTTGGCAATCATGTCGTGTATGCCGCGGTAAATCGTCACTAAGTAGTCCGCGTCGGTAAGCAGCACGCTGATGGCGGCAGGAATGCATTCCTGGCCCCGCGCCGAGTAGTAGGGCATGACCAGCCGGCCCGCCTTGATCTGGCTGATGAATCTGTCGTCGTTGAGTTTGATGGCGGCCATCTTGCGATAGATCGCCACCAAGGTGCGCGCGTCCGGCAATTCTGTGTTCGTCATGAGAGTGGCCTTGCGTGAGTCTTTGGGCCGGGTACTAGCGCGGCGGCATGCGGATGGCGCCGTCGAGCCGGATCGTCTCACCGTTCAACATGGGATTCTCGATGATGTGTGCCGCCAGCATGGCGAATTCGTCCGGATGGCCGAGGCGCGCCGGATGCGGCACGGATTTCGCCAGCGATTCACGCACTTCGGCGCTCACCTTCGCCAGGATGGGCGTATCGAAGGTTCCGGGCGCGATGCTGCACACGCGGATTTTTCGCGCCGCCAGATCGCGGGCGGCCACGATGGTCATGCCGACGATGCCCGCTTTGGACGCAGCATAGGGAATCTGCCCGATCTGACCCTCGAAGGCGGCCACCGAGGCCGTCAGCACGATGACACCGCGCTCGCCCTCCACTTCCTCCAGCGTAGCCATGGACGCAGCCGCGAGCCGCAGCACATTGAAACTGCCGATCAAGTTGACATGCACTACCGCCTCGAACAAGTCCCTGGAGCCAGGCTCGCCGTGCTTGTCGACCAGGCGCAGCGGACCGCCCCGGCCGGCACAATGCACCACGGCCCGCAACCGTCCCATTTCTTGCGCCAGTGCCAGCGCCCCGCGCATGTCCGCGTCATTGGTGACGTCGGTGGCGAAAAACCGGCACGACGGCCCGCGTTCCTCGGCGATCGCGGCGCCCGCGGAGCTCTCCAGGTCGGCGATCACGACGCGGGCTCCCTGCGACAATAATTTATCGACGCTGGCCCTGCCGAGGCCCGACGCCCCGCCGGTGACCAGTGCTGAACTTCCCTGAATTTTCACGCTTTGCTCACAACCGTTCGATAAGAGTGGCGTTCGCCAGGCCGCCGGCCTCGCACATGATCTGCAAGCCATAGCGCCCTTTGCTGCGGCCCAGGGCATGCACCATGGTGGTCATCAACCGCGCTCCCGACGCTCCCAGCGGATGACCGAGCGCAATGGCGCCGCCGTTGGGATTCAAGCGCTTCGGATCCACATCGAACTCTTGCTGCCAAGCCAGCGGCACGCAGGCGAACGCTTCGTTCACTTCAACGTGATCGATGGCGGATAGCGCCACGCCGGACTTCGCCAGGATTCGCCGGGTCGAAGCGATCGGCGCCGTCAGCATCATGATGGGGTCATCGCCGATGACGTCGTAGGCCACGAAGCGCGCCCGCGGTTTTAGATTCAGCCGCGCGGCTACTTTGGCGCTGGTCAGCAGCAGCGCCGACGCGCCGTCCGCCAGTTGCGAGGAGTTGCCTGCCGTGACGCTCCATTGAACCTCCGTAAATCGGTCGCTCATCGCCTCATCGACAAAGGACGGTTTCAGCTGCGCCAGCCCCTGCGATGTGGTCGTATCGCGAATGGTTTCGTCCCGACCCACCGCTTCCACGGCTACTATCTCGTCTTGAAAGGCGCCGCCGTCGCGCGCGGCCGCCGCCCGACGATGCGACTCCGCCGCAAATTCATCCATGCGCGCACGCGAGATCTTCCACTTCGCTGCGATGCGCTCGGCCGCGATGCCCTGGGGTATCAGGCCTTCGCCGTATCGCTGCAGGAGTTGCCGGCCATACGGGTCCTGGCCGATGCGCGCCGAAAACATCGGCACCCGGCTCATGGATTCCACGCCCGCGGCAATGGCAATCTCGTAGGCGCCGGACGCGATCCCCTGCGCGGCGAAATGCAGCGCCTGTTGACTCGAGCCGCAGCGTCGATCGACGGTGGTCGCCGGCACATGTTCCGGCAGGCCGGCCGCGAGCCAGGCCAAGCGGCCCGGCGGTCCCGCCTGCTCGCCCACCTGGCTCACGCAACCGACGATGACATCGTCCACCGCGCCGGGATCGATGGCGCAACGAGCAAACATTTCCCGGAAAAGAGTCGCCAACAAGTCGACCGGGTGTACATGGGACAGGGCGCCGCCGGGCCTGCCGCGGCCGATTGGCGTCCTGATCGCCTCGATGATGACCGGTTCCATAAGCATTCTCTCAATATGGCATCTCCCGAGGGTCAAAAGTGCCCTGCGCCGCCGCAGACAATTCTGATTGCCTCTGTATGCAATCGCACTGGCGGCGCTTGCCTATCCTTGACTTGGCGCCTTTGCCGCAGAGTTGAGAACCTCCATGCCGCAGCCCGAGTTTCAGACGCTGAGCCTTGCGATCGGCGACGGGATCGCCCACGTGCGCCTGTGCCGGCCGACCCTGGGCAACCGCTTCGATGATATCGGGCACACCGAGTTCGCCGCGGCGCTCGAACTTCTCGCCACATCGGCGGACACACGCGTGGTCCTTCTGTCCGCCGAGGGGAAGATCTTCTCCGCGGGCGGGGACTTTGACGACATCACCGCCGCCGCCGGATCCGAGGCCATCCGTGCTCGCATGAGCCGCGTGGCTTCGCAGCTGTTCCACCGTTTGATTTCCTTGCCGGTGCCGGTGATCGCCGCGGTCCAAGGTGCCGCCGTCGGGCTCGGCGCCACCATCGTCTCGCTGTGCGACATCAGCGTCGCGTTTCGCGACGCCAAGATCGGCGATCCCCATGTGCAAGTCGGCATCGCCGCTGGCGACGGCGGCATCATAGGCTGGAGCCAATCGGTGGGCATGAATCGCGCCAAGCGCTACCTGCTGACCGGCGATCACCTCAGTGCGGCGGAGGGCCATTCCATGGGCCTGATCACGGACCTGGTCGATTCGCCTGAGGCAGTGCTGCCCAAGAGTATGGAAATCGCGCGGCGCATCGTCGCGCTGCCGTACGCCGGGGTCGAAGGCACCAAGCGCGCCTTCCTGCGCCTCACTCAGCAAACCGCCCTGACCGCCTTCGACGCGGGCCTCGCCTATGAAATGCAGAGCATGGCGAGCCCCGAAGTGGCCGCCACGATAGCGAAGCTGAAAAAGCCGCGCTAGCGGCTCAACGCGAGACGATGGGCCTGCCGCGCGAAGCCTCCTGAAACAATGCCGGCGCCAGCGCGTCCTTGCGCTCCTCCGGCGTCCCGCCGATCGCATCGTTCAAGCGTGCCCTTTTTAGAAAGCGATGGCAGGAGTGCTCCCAGGTAAAGCCGACGCCGCCGTGCAACTGCACCGCTTCCTCCGTGACTTTCCGGTACACCTCGCTCGTGTATAGCCGGGCGCAGGCGGCCACCGATACGTAGTCTCCCTTGAGGCAGGTCAAGGCCTCGCAGCCCGCCATCAGCAGCGCACGCGATCCACACATCTCGGTGGCAAGATCCGCGCAGCGATGCTTCAGTGCCTGAAAAGAGGCGATCGGCCGGCCGAATTGCCGGCGCGTCTGCATGTACGCCAGCGTCTCGCCGAAAATCGCCTCCGCGCCCCCCACTGCATCGCATCCCAGCGCCAAATCGATCTGCGCTCCCATGGACTTCAATACCGCGGCCGCCGCCGCACCCTCGAATACGATGTTCTCGGGCTGCAGTACCACGTCCTCCAACACCACATCGAACAGGCGGCGGGTCAAATCCCAGGTGGGCCGCAGGCTGAACGACAGGCCGGGATGCTCCAACGCGACCAGCGCAACCACCGGCCCGGAGTCATCGAAGGACAGCAATAAATGGCTTGCGTCGCCCGCGCCGAGAACATTGCGGATCCTGCCGCGCAGCCGGCCCGCCGCGGACTTGACATCGCGCGTGCTCGAGGTTGTGTACATGGGTTTTGCCGCGCCGGCCAAAGTCTGCTGGATAACTTTTCCCACGGGGCCGCTGGGTTCCGCGTTGCTGCCTAGTGCAGCGCCGGCCAGTGCGCCCAGGCAGATCGACACCGCCATGAAGTCATGCGGCGCCAACACCCGCCCAAATTCCTGATACAGGGTGGCGAGCGCGGCGAACGGCTGTCCCAGGCCGCCGCTCACCTGCGGCAGACCCACCCCCAGCCAGCCCAGTTCGACGACAGTGTTCCATGATTCCCGCGGCGCAGTTCCGCGCCCGCGCGCGTGCGCCAGCACCCGACTCGCAGAATCCCTGAGATCTCCAAGATCGAGTAGATCCTGTATCGGCGTCACGTCGGTTGCCATTTTTCGCGCGGCATCCCTAAGACCCGCTCGGCGACGATATTGCGTTGGACTTCATTGCTGCCGCCGGCGATGGTCCACTGGTACGAATTCATGAAGTCGAATGCCCAGTTGCCCGTCTCGTAGCCTCCCCCTAAGGTAAATCCGCTGAGCAAGTGCGCGCTGCCGCCGGCACGCTCGCCCAGCGCCGCGAATTTGCGCAACACCCGGGCGTACAGCAATTTCACGAAAGACGCTGCGCCGGCGATGTCCTTGCCCGCCATGAGCTTGATCATCATCTCACCCACCAAAGCGCGCAAGGCGTCGATCCTCACGAACACATCCACGGCCTCGCGCCGGAACTGATCGTCCTGCACGATTCCATCGTTCTCGCCCATGGCGGCGAGTAGGCGCCAGCGTGCGCAGTAGAGTCGCTCGCACAGCTCCAGAATGGTCAGACCCCGCTCGGAAGTCAGCGTCGTCTGCGCGATGCGCCAACCGGCGTTCTCTTCACCGAGACGATTGCCGACCGGAATCTTGACGTCTTGTAAGAATATTTCTGCGAATTCCTCATCGCCGGTCATTTGCTTTAACGGCCGCCGCACGACGCCCTCGGATCGCGTATCCATCAAGAGATACGTGATGCCCGCCTGTTTCGGACCGGCGCTGTCGGTTCGTACCAGCAACAGGCAGTAATCGGCGTACTGCCCCAGAGTCGACCAGATCTTCTGCCCGTTCACGATGTAGTTATCGCCATGCCGCTCGGCGCGGGTTCGAAGACTTGCGAGGTCCGACCCCGCGTTGGGCTCTGAAAATCCCTGGCACCAGATCTCTCCCTGGAGAATAGCCGGCAGATGCCGCGACTTCTGCTCCTCCGTGCCCCACTCCATGAGGGTCAATGCCGCGTGATACAACGAAATAAAATACAACAGCAGCCGCGGTGCGTCCGCGCGCGCCATTTCTTCCGCGATGATGATTTGTTCGGCCAACGGCCGTCCGCCGCCCGGCCATTCCCTACCCCAGTGAGAAGTCGCGAATCCCGCGCCGACCAGGGTTTTCATCCATTCGCGTTGCTGGGCGATGAATGCCTCCGTCGTCGCGGCCGTCATGCTTTCGCGCCAACCCGCCGGCACATGCCCATGCAGCCAATCGCGCACGTGGTTGCGGAAGGACATGTCACTTGTCATGGGCTATTTCCCCACGAACTGCGCAGGGCGTTTTTCGCGGAACGCCGCCACGCCTTCGGCGAAATCCTTGGTGCGGCCGGCCAAGCATTGCAGCCGCCGCTCCCGCTCCAAGGTTTGCGACAGCGTCGTCTCCAAAGCCCCACGCGTACCGCGCCGGATCATGGCGTAGGCCCGGGTGGGTCCCGCCGCCAGTTGCGCCGCCAATTCGCCGGCGCGAAGTTGCAACAGGTCGTCATCCACCACCTTGATGAAGGCCTGCAGGAAATAGGCGGAGCGGGCGGCGATCACGAAGTCCGCGGACAAAGCAATCATGCATCCGGCGCCCGACACCGTGCCATGTACGGCGCCGATGATTGGCAGCGGCAGCGAGAATAGGCGCTCGATCAAGGGATTGTAGTGGCGCTCCGGTACCTCGCCGGCATCGTAGCTCGCCGAGGCTTGAGTGAGTCCGCCCTCCTTCAGATCCGCGTCGCTGCAGAATCCCCGGCCGGCCCCCGAAATAATCAACACCCGTACCTGCTGTCGCTCGCCGATCATGTCCAGAGCAAGAGCGAGTTCTGCAAGCATCTTGCGGTTCAAGGCATTCAATGCCGCGGGCCGATTGAGAGTTAAACAGGCAATTCCGCCGTCGCAGTCCAAGAGGAGGGTCTCGAAATTGCCGGTCATGCTCGCCCCCGCCTGCTAGCCAACGATCCCGGCGGCTTGCAGCTCCAGAATCCGCGTCCCTGCATAGCCCAATTCCCGCAGTATGTCGACGCCATGCTGCGCCGGATCCCTGAGCAGGCGTGGCGTCGCCGCGGGAGTCTTGGACCAGCGCGGTGCCGGCGCCGGCTGCGCCACCCCGTCCACGTCGATGAAACTGTCGCGCGCCGTGTTGTGCGGATGCGCAGCAGCCTCGGCCGTCGTAAGCACCGGAGCGAAGCAGGCGTCAGTGCCGGCGAATACGGCACACCAGTGCTCTCGCGGACACGTCTTGAATGCCGCCGCCAGTTTCACCTTCATGAGTTCCCAGGCGCTCACGTCATTTTGCGTGTCGAACGCCGCATCGTCCGCAAGCCCCAAACCGCGCAGCAATTCTGCGTAGAAGGCAGGCTCCAACGCACCTATCGCCACATGCCGGCCATCGGCGCATTCGTACACCTCGTAAAAGGGCGCGCCCGTATCCAGAAAGTTATGGCCGCGCTCGCCCGGCCATCGGCCCTGGGCTCTGAATCCCCAAATCATGCTGGACAGCAAGGCGCTGCCCTCCAACATTGAACAATCCACCACCTGGCCCTCGCCGCTCGAGCGCGCTTGCAGAATGGCGGATACCATGCCAAAGGCCAGCAGCATGCCGCCACCGCCGAAGTCGCCTACTAGATTGATCGGAGGCGTCGGTTTGGATCCCGCGCGTCCGAGCATGTCCAGCACCCCCGACATGGCGATGTAGTTGATGTCGTGTCCTGCGGTACTCGCCAAGGGACCGGTCTGTCCCCATCCCGTCATTCGCCCGTAGACCAGTTTGGGGTTGTCCTCGAGCAGTACGTCGGGGCCTAGCCCCAGCCGTTCCATCACGCCGGGACGAAAGCCCTCGATGAGGCCGTCCGCTCCTCGGGCCAGATCACGCAGAACTTCCACTCCCGCGGCGCTCTTCAGATCAAGCGCTATGCCGCGCCGCGATCGATTGAGCACATCACGGTGTTCGAACGCTCGGACCCCGCCATCGCGCTGGGGCCGATCCACGCGGATCACGTCCGCGCCGTGATCCGCCAGCATCATTGCGCAAAACGGCGCGGGACCCAGCCCCGCCATCTCGAGTATTTTGACGCCCTCGAGCGGCCCGGCCAGCACGGCTTTTAGAATTTGTAACTTGCCTGGATGAAGTACATGCGGCGATCGCCGACCACGGCATCCGTGAGCGACAAGTCCCCGCCATTCGGTACGCCGCCGACGTAGTACACCTTGTTGAATGCATTCTTCACATAACCCGCCACCGACACGCGTGAGCCGAGAATGTCCTCCAGGCCCACGCGGAAATTGGTCAATGTGTAGGCAGGAACATCCACCCCAGGCACGGTCGAGTCGTTTTGAGAGCCGAAGTAGGATAGCGACTGACGATATACCTCCGCGCGCAGGGCCAGCTTGGCAAAATTATTGGGCAGCTGCGTCGAAGTCTGCGCGAACACGGAGCCTGCGAACTTCGGGGTGTCGGCAAACGGTCCATAGACCTGCGTCTGGCCGAACACGGTGGCGGAGTTCTCGGAAAATTTCGCGTCCGTGTAGGCCAGGTTCACGCCCAAATCCAGCCACGATACCGGCGTGACCACCGTATCGAATTCCACGCCCTTCACCTTGGCCTTCGGAATGTTGACCGTCAGGCTGGCGATCCCCTGCGGCGTCGGGATGTAGATGCTGCGCTGAACATTGTCGATGGTGCCGTCATACACGGCGAAATCCAGCCGTATGGGGGTGCCTACCAGCAGCCCTTGGAACTTCGCGCCGAGTTCCACGTCGGTGGCGACTTCCGCGTCGAATTGATTGCCGCCCACCGCGGCAGTGCCTTGCACCTGCGGCGCGAACGGGTTGAAGCCGCCGCTGCGAAAACTGCGCCGGGTGGTGACATACAGCAGCAGATCGGGAGTGATCTGCTCATCGATGCCAAATTGCCAGCTCACCTTGTCGAATTTGATTTCCCGCTCGTTCGGCAGTCCCGGCAAATTATAAAAGCGCGAGGTGGGCAGAATATCCTGCGTCAGCTTGTCCGACGTATAACGCGCACCCGCCGAGAGGCTCAGGCCGCTGAGTCCCGTTGCTTGGCTCAAGTCGTACGATAGCTGACCATATCCAGCCACCGTCTTGTCGTAAATGGCCGAATCGAACCTTGCCTCGGTCGCCGGAATGATGGGCGAGACGTCGAAGAAGTACACATCGGTGATGTCGCCGTTGCGTGCGCTCGCATAGTAGACGCCGCCGATGTACTTCAGCTGATCCTGAAAGGACTTACCGGATAGCTGCAATTCCTCTGAGAACTGGCGCGACTGCTTGGTGAACGCATCCGGGTTCATGCCCTCGATGGTGTAGGGCGTGCCGTCGAGGTCCGTGGAGTCGTGCGCCGAGGAGCGCGTATAGCCCGCGATATTCTTCAGCTGCAGGCGCTCGTTGATGTCGAAGGTGGTGATGTTCGAGACGATCAAGCTCTTCGAGCGATGAAAGTCAGCGTCGTTGAGGTCGACGACGTAGGGGCCTCGAGCCCTTTGCTCTGCGGCGTACGCAACCAAACCGCCCGGAGGCGCCTTCGGATGCGCGGCGAGATACGCCGCCCAGGCTCCGGGAAAGCCCACTGCGGTATCGAGAAATGGGCTGTACAGTACCGATCCGGTGGTGAACAGGGGGTAGCCGTTGTGGGTGCTGCCCGGCGCGTACGCGTTGTACACTGTGGCGGGGACATTGGAGCCGCCAGAATAGGTGTAGTCGGCCACCAATAGATTGGACAGATGCTCGACCGGCTTCACCAACAGCGAGACTCGAAACGAATCCTTGTTCACGGCGCCCAGGCGCTCGCCGTTGTATAAATTCGTGACGAAGCCATCGCGCGATTGAACGTCGCCGGCAACGCGCAACAGCACCTTGTCGGAGACAAGGGGAACGTTCAGCGCCCCCTGCAGCCACCTGAAATCGTAATTGCCCGCGCTCGCGTTGATAAAGCCGCCCAACTCGTTGGTCGGTTTGGCGGAGGTCAACAACACGGCGCCGCCCGTGGCATTGCGCCCGAACAGGGTTCCTTGCGGGCCCTTCAAGACCTGGATGGATTCAAGATCGTAGAAGGCGGACGCGCTGTTGCTGGTGACTTGAATTTCGTCGAAGTACGGCAGCACGGCTGGCTGCGATCCCGTGAAGGCATCCACCGTCTGGCCGCGGATGGAATAATTGAGTTGATTCGAATTGGTCGTGGCGCGCACGATCAATCCGGGCACGCTGACCTGCAGATCGCTTTCCGTGATCACGGCCTGTTTTTGCAGCGCATCCGCGCTCAGCGCGCTGATCGATACCGGCACCTTGGACAGGCTTTCGTTGCGCCGCTGCGCCGTGACCACGATTTCCTGCAGGGCACCTGGGCCGTCCGCGCCGGCGCCGGCGGTTTCCGCCCGTGTCACGCCGGACCACGACAGCGTGCAAACTGCGGCCAATGTATACATCGCCGAATCGCGAATCTGAGTCATCCCACTCCCCTAACATTTCGTTTGGCTGCTGATCGTAGGCAGGGCAGGTAGCGTCGTATTGAGTCGCGGCGACAAAGACCAAACCCCAAGCGACACGGATTGCCGCGCATCGCGCAGTCGTCTAGTGTTCTGCTTCTGTCGCTTGGCATCAAGTTTGCCAGAGATCACCGCCGTATGATGATGAGCGTGTCCGTCGACAACATCAGCTTCATGGATCCGAAGGTCCAGACCTGCCCTTTCGCCGCCTATCAGGCCGTTCGCGAAGCCGGTCCCGTATTCGTAGACCCCGCGACCGGCTGGTTCATCATCACCGATTACAATCTGGTCAAGATGCTCACCGCCGACACCGTAAATTTGTCGAACT
>JANYIY010000059.1 GCA_025358615.1 Gammaproteobacteria bacterium
CACTCGGCGATAGCACACTTACTCGCCTTCGCCACAGCGTTTCCAGCAACAGGCTTCGGTTCGATCTGCACGGTGAATTGTCCAAAGGGCTCATCCGGGTGAGCGGATTGAATGTCCTGCGACTTCACCGCCATCGCGCGCCATCGTCGATTTTCTATGCAGTTGACACGGCATTCTCCAGACTGACTTCCCGTCGCGTTGGCGCCGTCACCGGCATCGCCACTGACCTTGAGCTCACGTGTTCGAATATTGAAAGCCGCAGACCTCGTTCCCCAACCCGGCGGTACGTACTTGCCATCGTCGGTTCGCCTGAGGTTTCGCCATCGATCGATGACCGGGACCGTCCTCGCCAATGGATATCCCGGCATCACGTGATCGTCGTAGAGTATGCCGGCGCGGTCCTCCTCTTCCTCGGCTTTGCGAAGAACGTCACGTTCGGGAGCCAGTTGTAAGAGTAGTTCGTTGGGATCGATCGATGCCGATAGACCGATGACATCGGCCTTCGAATGCGTCACTTGCCGAGTGTTCTCTCCCTTCGAGTCAGTTTGCCAAAGCTGTACCTCCTCCCTCTCCCGCCGCAGATAGAAGAACCAGTGACTATCGGCGCTCCACTGGGCGCGTACATTCAATAGGGCGCCCGGCGCAGCGGGATCGAAGATTTCCTCTCCACCGTTCAGGGTAACTGGCTTGGACGCACTCTTCAGCGGCACGATCATCCACGACACTTCTCGTGCGTTGCTCTCGATATTCGATCGGCTGATGCCGATCACCGCTCGTTCGCCGTCAGGTGAAGGCGAGACTGAGGTGATTTCGCGCATTTCGACCAGCATTCTTGACGAGATTTCTGCCGCCGCCGCTGGCTGCCCCGCGATTGCAGCCATGACGTACAATGACGCAGCGGTAAACCGCAACGCCACCGCATATCCCCATACCCTCGCCACCCGCGACACGGCTACCACTCCTTCGACACTTGCAGAGTGATCAGTCTTCCCAGGGGACTGACATTCGATGAGTCGTAGTTGAGACCTTGAACGCTCGACAGCACATAGGGCGGATTTGTGTTCAGCAGATTCAGCACCGCCAAATTGAAGTTGAGTCCACCCCAGATTCCCTTGAGGGGCGGCGCATACCTGAGGGAGGCATCGATGGTAGTCCACGAACTCACGCTCTCTGCGGGTAACACCTGCGTGTTGATCTCATGTGGGAGATAATTCACAGTCCCCGTTAGTGCCCACAATGCCGGCTTCCAAGTGACTCCGGTGCGAACCCGAAATTTGGGCGGATAGAATGCGAGTCCGCTCAGGGTCTGAGACGTCGACTGCGGCGTATTGAGTTGTGTAAGATCGAGGTAAGTAGCGTCCAAGAATAGCAGCGTACTGCTCGCGTTTTCGTCCATGCGATAGTTGATGCTGAGATCGGCGCCGCGAGCGGTCTGGCTGGCAACATTGGTCTCTCGCGAATCGACGATGGCTGCCACGTTGCCCGGTATCAAGGGCTGGCCGGAGAAGTTATACACAGCACTCGCCGGATACTCATTGATCACGGATTGCGCGTAGCTCGCCGACGGCGATGGCGTCACGAAGAAAGCGTTGAATGGGTCCGTCAGCGCTTGAAACGCATTGCCGATTGCTGAAATTCTATTTCTGTACTTGATGTCGAAAAACGTCGTGGCGATGTGCAGTCGGTCGTCTTGCAATCCCGAATAGTCTGCTCCTAGACTCCACGCATTGGCCGATTCGGGCCGCAGTGACGGATTGCCGCCCGCGCGGAGCAATGCCAGGGAGCTTCCTCCCGCAGCCGCCGGATCGGCAAGGGTTAAAGCCACCAATTGCTGAGCGCTGACAGAATCATACAAATTAGGCGCTCTAAACGCCTTTCCCCAGGTGGAGCGCAACTTCAGCGAATTCGTCGGCGCATAAACCAGCCCGATCTTCGGCACAGTCGTACTGCCGAAGTCGGAGTACCGTTCGCTACGGCCGCTTACTGTGAGGGCAAGCACGTCGGCTCCCGAGTGTTCTGACGGACCTACCAACGGCACCGAGAGCTCACCGAAGCCGTAGCGAACATTGCGCTCACCGTCCGCGGCGTTGCCGAGCGAATCAAACGTCACTCCGATGGCATTCGAAAAGCTTTCCCTTCGATATCCCACCCCCAATGCGAGGCGCACCGGACCAGCGGGGAGATCGACAACGACTCCGTTTGCACTGGCCTCGATACCGCGCAAAGTTCCCAGAGATTTTTCTGCGTTTTCCTGAGTAAAGGGCGAGGTGACCATCAATGCGTCCTCCAGCGTTCGGTCTTCCGCTTCTGTGACGAATACTGATGCCTTCCAGTCGCGCCAGAGGTCAAGATTGACACCGGCCGCCACCGCAAATTTGCGTAGAGTGGTGGGATAGCCATATGCCACGGTCAAGTCGGTCGGAAATGTAACGTATCGATTTGCGTCGCGCGCGATGTACAGCCCATCGATGAACATTGACGCCACACCCACATCCTGCTTTACCGATAAGGTCACGGAGTTGCTCTTCGTGGCCGGCAGCAACGAATTAGGCGTCGCCGCCGCCGCGGTAAAGTCTCGGTCCCGGGCGTCGACCGCGTCCTCCTGCATGTGCTCGTAAGCCAGCATCATGCTGCCGCCGCTCCAGCTCGTGCCGAATAGTTGGCTCGCCCGTTTCTGCGCACCGCCTCCTTCGGGCGCGTAGCCGTACGACAGGCTGGTCTTCGCGCCTTCGTAGTTCTGCTTCAATATGATGTTCACGACCCCCGCCACCGCGTCGGAACCGTAAATTGCAGAGGCGCTGTCCGTGACGATTTCCACCCGATCTATGGCGTCGATGGGGATGGAGGTAATATCTGCACCGCCTCCCGGGAGGCCCGCCGCCATTCGGTGGCCGTCGATCAGAGTGAGGGTCGATCCCGGCCCGAGTCCCCGCAGATTGGGCACCGCTGCCCCGGTTGGATTGTCGGCAAAGTTTAGGTTTACCTGCGAGTTGTTAATGCCAGTTGCCGGATTGATACCGCCGCCAAACATTTGCGGCACGCTGAGCATGAGATCGGCTAGCGATGTATATCCCGACCGATCGATCTGCTCCCGTCCAATCTCCATCACCGGCGACGCCGACAACCCGCCTCGAATGTGAGTGCCGGTGACGACGATTTCCTCGAGATCCCTTTTCTCTGCCGCCTTCCGATCGAGTTCTGTCCCCGCGCCGCGCTCCACTACTTGAATCGTATTGCCGTTGACCGTCACTGCCTTAAACGCCGTGCCCGCCAATAATATCGAGAGCGCCTCGCCCCGCGAGTACTCACCTTTGACGGCCGGCGCCTGCAGCCCCGCCACCAATGAGGGTTCAAAGGAAATATTACAGTTTGCCTGTAGCGCGAAGTCGCGCAATGCCCTGTCCATGGATTCCGCCGGCAAATCAAAGCGCGACTTGAGATCCGCGCTCACCGCCGCTGCCCCGAGGCCAAAGCAACCGACAACTATCAAAATCCCAAGTAAATGAATTCCCGATACTCGGTGCATGAGTGAATCCCCCCTTCTTGTTATCCCTGCATGCCAAGACGTAAGCAGCAGGTCCGATGGGTTCACTCAGCGAAAAATATTTCTTACTTCGAGTCGGGTTCCTTGTTGCTGAGAATCATCACTTCGCCGCGATTGACCGCGTCGAGGTGATAGGCGTATGCCATGGCCCGCGCAAAACTGGCCGCGTCGCCGATGCGATACACACCGCTCACTCGCAAATTCGCTGCGGCGCCATCGATGGCGATCTTGATCGCGCCATAGCGGTTAAACTCCGCCGCCGCCTCGCTCAACGTGGCATCGTCGAAGATCAGCAGTCCCCGCTGCCAAGCCGTGACTTTGTCGATCGACGGCGCATCCACGACGCCCGGTGCGTCGCCGGCGTAGCGCAGCCTTTCGCCACGATTCAAGACCTTCAAGCCCCGGGTATCGGTTGGTACCGTGAGGGCAGCGTCGACTCCCACGCCCGGCTCGCGCGAGGGTCCGCGATCGCCGGCAGGATCGTTGGGCAACGAGTCTGGCCCACCGATCGGTTCTACGGCTACCCGTCCTTCTACCAAGGTCACCGCGAACCTCGAGCCGCTCGGATCCTCGCAGCGAACCAGAAACGATGTGCCCAGCGCGATCACTTTACGATTGCCCGCTACGACGACGAAAGGTTTAGATGCCAGCTTGGCCACGTGAAAGAACGCTTCCCCGCGCGACAAGGTCACTTTGCGCAGCCGATCGTCGTACTGCAGCCGCACCTGCGTATTCGCGTTTAGCGTGACCTGAGTGCCGTCCGCAAGCTCGACGGTACGCTGCTCGACGGGACCGGTAGCGAGCGTCGGGTCGCGTAAGTAAACGACCGCCGCCATGAGTAATCCGCACAACACCGCGGCGCCGGCCAATGAAGGACCCAGCAATCTCGATCGCGAGCGGTTTCTGGCCGCCGCCAACGTTTGCTGCGGAATGTGCGCCGGCAGACTGCCCGTTTTCTGCCACGCCTCCGTGGCAAGCTCGAAGGCGGCCGCGTGCCTGGGATCCTCCACGATCCAGCGCCGCACCTTCTTTTCGAGACTGGGGCTACGGTCAGGTCCATGCAATTCCGTCACCCATACCGCGGCCTGCGCCCGGATACGCCGTGGAGCAATGCTATTCAGCTGCGCCTTTCGCGATTCCATGCGCCTCGGTGACCCCCTGCTCCATTAGGGCGAGCAAGGCACGCGCGATGTGCCGTTTGATCGTCATGTGCGAAATTCCCAAATGCTGCGCGATCTCCGCATAGCTATACCCCGCCCGGTGGGCGAAGTAAATGTCGCGGGTGCGACGGCTCTCGGCATCGAGGATCGCCCGGATGCCGACCAGCCGCTGTTCCGCCTCCAGGATCTGTTCCGGAGTCGATTGCATCACGATCAGGGCATTGCGCGAGCGCAATTCCTCGATTACCACCCCGGTACGCTGGCGCTCGCGACGGTGTTGATCGATGGACAGATTCTGAACCGCCTGCCGCAGGAAGGCCTCTTCATTGGTCACCACCACTGCCTGGCCATACACATGCAGACGCAGCATCGCCTCTTGAATAAGATCCTCTGCGTCCTCGCGAGAGCGGCCCTTGCGCCGCAGAAATCTCAACAGGCGCTCGAAATGAGCCGGGCGCCTGATCATTTGCCAGTCTCGCTCGGCAGCCGCCGGCGATCGGTCTTGCCGACGATTTCCCCGCGTTGGATATTGATATCACGCGGCGCCTCCACCCCAAGGCGAACCTGCACACCCCGAATGGCTAGAACCGTGATGCTGACGCAATCTCCGATCAACAGGGATTGCGTCGGTTGTCGAGTGAATATGCGCATGGCTTCCTGCCTCCCAGCGATGATTCCGATTCCCGCGCCGCGCCTAAACAGCGGTGTGCCGCCCCGATCAGGCGCGCCTCCACAATGGTCGCACGACGGGCATATTACAGCTGCGACCAAAATGGAGGCAAGCCCATTTTGCGGTTAGCTGTGCTGCATCCAGTTTGGGGGCATGGCGTTGAAGCACCTGCGGAGCGCAAAGCATCGAGCACTCGTCGCCGTCATTGTGAAGGCGCGACGCGCAGCCGGCCTGACGCAGCGTCAACTAGCGGACAAACTCAAACGCTCGAATTCATTTGTCTGGAAAATCGAAGCCTTCGAACGCCAGATCAACACCCTGGAATTCATCGAAATCGCGCGTATCCTTGGTTTCAAGGCTTCCACGCTCTTGGCCGAAATGGATGAATAGCTGCGGTGGGCGCTTTATCGTCGGCTGGGTTCGTCGCCGAGTCGCGCACTGCTCCCATGGCGAATGATTTCCCGCGCGCTAAACATAGTGCCAATAGGCACCCAACACGGTGGTCATCTGGCAGAGCTTCGCCGCTATATTCGACAGGCGCGCCTCTTCTAACCCCAGAACATCGATTTGAATGTGTAGCATGTCGTTGATGCCAAATTCCGCGACTACGCGACGAGGCAAGACATTCAAATTCTGAAATCGCTCCAGCACTCGTGCCAGCGAACCGGGATCCGCTTCAGCCGTGACCCGCAAGCGCAGCAACGCGCTTGTGCTTTGCAAGACACCTTCGACACTCATGAACCGTAACCCCTGCATTCGATCTTGGAACAACAAACGCACCCAAGCCCCGGCTTTCCACGAAAGCCGGGCGGCTAATGCGCTCGATGTTCCGCATGAGGTTGTTCATGTGTCGAGAATCAATATATCCGATAAAGCTGCGCACTTACAGATTTTTGAGGCAGTACTAAATCTCGTCTTTCTCAAACCTTCCGGTCGTTGCAGCTGCCGACTGACTAATTATCCTACCGCGGCGCCTTTTCCCGTCAATCGACAAAACTTGTGCGTTTTCATAGATTCGCGGGCCGCTAGTGTATTGACGCGGACGTCCGGAACGAACGCCTTTCGCTCAGCTGCGCTCGGTCGGCCTGCAGGATTCGCTCGAGAATTTCCGGAATCTCATAAATCGCTCGATTCTGAATTCGCGCCACCGCCGCTTGATACTCGTGCATTCGAGCATTGAGCACCGCAACCGCGCCGCGAACGGCGGCGAACGAATCCAACACCAGGCCGGTGTTATGCTCCTCCACCCAATCCGCGTTATAGCGCTCCTGCGGCATGGTCCAGGCGTTGCGCACGACGATGACCGGCAGGCGCTGCTGAATGGCTTCGCTGATGCTGCCCGGGCCGGGCTTGCCAATGAAAAAATCACTGAGCTGCATGAAGTAGCGGACCTGCGTGGAAAACCCGACCACCGCACGCGGCGCGCGCGCAGTCATGGCACGCAACTCATCGGCTAACGCGGAATTATGGCCGCAAACGAGAATCAGCTGCGTATCGTCCAGGCGCTTTGCGATGCGCCGCATCACCTTCGATCCATGGCCGCCGAACATGACAATGCCCGTCGGCCGATCGGGATCCAGTTGCAACTTGATTCTCTCGGCACGCCGATCGAGGGTCAGATTCTGATAGAAATCGGGTCGGATGATCATTCCCGAAGTGGCGTGGATGTCCAGGTCATCGTAGCCGGCCGCGCGGGCCTGCGCGACCGCCTTGGCGGTTCCGCAAATCAAGTGCTGCGCCTGGCGCGGCTCAATCCAAAAGTGCGGCGGCGAATCTGCGAAATCCGTCAGGATGGTGACATACGGTGCGCCCGGCCGAGCCGCGCTCAACGCCTGATACATGGCGCGATTGAAGTTCGGCACCAGCGACACCACCATATCCGGCCTGGACTTCTGCCAATACCGCTGCAATTGGCCGGTCAGGGATTTGTGGCTTAGCCGTATCAGAGCCTGCAACACTTTCAGCTCTTGGCCCAGACCTAAGGTCCAGCCGCGAGCCAGGCGGGCATTGTAGTAATTTTCCGGTTTCATCCCGGTGGTCTTGCCGAACACATCCTTAGGATCGAGCACTTCGAAAAGATTGACCAGCCTCACCGACCACGGCAAGTCAAGTTCGCGGATCACCGCATCGAGCGCCAGCGCAGCGGAGCGATGCCCACCGCCGGCATTGCAATACACGAAATCAATGGACTTCATTTGCGCGGTCATTTTGCGTACAAAGTGTTACCGGCAGATGAAATCTGCCGCCAGGTAGGCTGTACGCCAATTTGAGGTGCCGAATGACTGTCTTGCGTTACTTCCGATTCGCCTGGCTGCCGGCCGCGCTGTTGTTAACGGCGGCAGCGGCACCGGCCTTGGAAACTGGAGCATCGCCGCCGGCGGCAACGTCCCAGGCGGGCGCTGGGCCGGCCTCCGCCGTCAGCACCCGACTCAGCCACGGCCGATTTCGCGACTTGCAGGTTTACCGTCCCAGCGGCGTGGCGAGCAGCTTCGTGCTGTTGTTGTCCGGCGATGAAGGCTGGACCCCCAGCACCGACGCGGTGGCGCGGCAACTCACGTTGCAGGGGGCCATGGTGGCCGCGATTGATTGGGCAAAGTTCAAGGCCAACCTCGAAGCCGACGTAGATCAATGCGTGTTTCCCGATGGTGATCTGGAGAACTTGAGTCACTTCGTGCAGGCCTACTTTCATAATCCCACCTATCTTTCGCCGCTGCTGGTCGGGGTGTCCTCCGGCGCGGCCATGGCCTATGCCATGCTCGCGCAAGCGCCGCGCAACACCTTTGCGGCGGCCCTCACCGTAGGCTTTTGTCCGAATTTCAATTTGCAAAAGGCGCTGTGCAAGGGCTCGGGCCTCGAATTCACCCGCAACGCCCGCGCTCACGGCGTGGATCTACTGCCCATCAAGAATCTCGCTAATCCATGGCTTGCCCTGCAGGGCGGCGACGATCGGGAGTGTCCCGTGACTGAAGCGCAACACTTCATTTCCCAGATTCACGGCGCAGCCAGCGTAACCCTGCCGCACGTGGGTCGCGATTTCACGTCGCTGCCCGCCTGGCTGGCGCAATTCACCGCCGGCTACAACAGGCTTGCGACGCAGAATCCGACGCGGGCCGCAGCACCTCCTGCGGGACTGAGCGATTTGCCCGTCATCGAAATTCCCGCGCAACTCCTCTCGCAGTCTCAGGCGGCCCCAGGTAACGCGGCATGGGCCGACACCTTTGCCATCATCATGTCCGGCGACGGCGGCTGGGCGGGACTCGACCAGGACGTGGCTGGCGCGCTGAGCGCCAAAGGCATCCCGGTAGTCGGCTTGGATTCATTGCGCTATTTCTGGACGGCGCGAACGCCGGAGGGTCTGGCGGCGGACACGGATCGCATGATTCGTTACTACCTGGCGCACTTCGGCAAGCAGCGGGTACTTCTCATCGGCTATTCACAAGGCGCCGACGTGTTGCCGTTCGCGGTCAACCGCCTGCCTGCGGCCTCCCGCGCCAAGGTGGCATTGACCGCCGTCATGGGAATGTCCGAGCACGCCTTGTTTGAATTTCATCTGAGCAGCTGGATCTCAGACAGCAGTGCGGGACCCGCGACGCTGCCGGAGATCAATCGAATTACCGGCATGCCGGTACTGTGCATCTACGGTGCGGACGAGAGCGACTCCTTGTGCCCGAAACTCGATCCTAAAAACTTCACCGTCGTGGCGCTGAAGGGCGGCCATCACTTCGATGGCGACTACGCCAATCTAGCGCGGCAGATTCTCTCGGCAGCGAATCCTTCAGGGACTTCGCGCCCGTGAGCACCATCATTAGTGCACTACCGAATCAATTCATGCAGTGGTTTACGCCGCATCTGCCCGATGCGCCACCGTCGCGTCCGGGTCATACCCCAAATTCGGGGCGAGCCAGCGCTCGGCTTGCGCCAAGTTCCACCCCTTACGCGCAGCGTAGCTCGCCACTTGATCGCGATCGATCTGGCCCACGCCGAAATAATGCGCCTGCGGATGTGAGAAATAAAATCCGCTCACCGCCGCGGTGGGCAACATCGCAAAGGATTCGGTGAGTCGAATGCCGGCATTCGACTCCGGATCGAGCAGCCGCCACAGCGTGGCCTTCTCGGTATGCTCAGGACACGCCGGATAGCCCGGCGCGGGCCGAATGCCTTGATACTTCTCATCGATCAAGCCCGCGCTGTCGAGCTGCTCCTCGGGCACATAACCCCATAGTTCGCGCCGCACGCGTTCGTGCATGCGCTCGGCCAAGGCCTCCGCCAACCGGTCGGCCAGGGCTTTCAGCATGATGCTGCTGTAGTCATCGTGCGCGGCCTCGAATCGCGCCACATGCGCCTCGATGCCGATACCCGCCGTGACCGCAAAGGCGCCGAGGTAATCGGCCCGCCCGCTACCCACGGGGGCGATGAAATCCGCCAAACAGGACTGCGCCTGATTTTGCGGCTTGGATTTCTGTTGCCGCAAATGATGCAGACGAATTCCAGGGGTCCGGCGGCTGTCATCGGTAAACACCACGATATCGTCATCGTCGACGCTATTGGCCGCGAACAACCCCACCACCGCCCGCGCCCGCAGCCATTTTTCCGCGACCAATTGTTCCAGCATGCGCGTCGCATCCGCATACAGCGCAGAGGCCGCCTCCCCCACCACCGGATCACGCAGAATGTCGGGAAATTTCCCGGCGAATTCCCAGGCATTGAAGAACGGCATCCAGTCGATATAGGGCAGCAGTTCGGCGAGCGGATAATCATCGAAGCTTCTGACCCCCAAGAAACCAGGCTTGGGGGGCGCGTAAGCCGACCAGTCAATTTGCAGCTTCTTTGCCCTCGCCAGGGCCACGGACAACTTCGGCGTCTTGACGCTCTTGTTGCGATGCTGCTCGCGGCGTCGCTCATGATCCGCCTTGATGTTGGCGATATAGGCATCGCGCGTGCTCTTGGTGATCAACTGCTGGCACACGCCCACCGAGCGCGAGGCATCTTTCACATAGATGACCGCACCCTGATATTGCGGATCGATTTTTACCGCGGTGTGCGCCGGCGACGTCGTCGCGCCGCCGATCAGCAGCGGCTGCGTATAACCCAGGCGCTGCATTTCCTTGGC